>VAZR01000068.1 GCA_005888515.1 Alphaproteobacteria bacterium
AGTTCCTCGACCGGCTGATCACGGTGGCGTTGCCGCGGGTCCGCGATTTTCGCGGCGTGTCGGCGCGCAGCTTCGACGGGCGCGGCAATTACGCGCTCGGGCTCAAGGAGCAGCTGGTCTTTCCGGAAATCGACTACGACAAGGTCGATACCGTGCGGGGCATGGATATCGTCATTGTCACCACCGCCAAAACCGATGCCGAGGCCAGGGCGCTGCTGCGCGGCTTCGAAATGCCTTTCGCTAATTGACCGCCTGCGGAGTTGCTGACCCTGATGGCTAAGAAAAGCTCGATCGAAAAGAACAACCGGCGCGCCCAGCTGGCCAAGCGGATCAATCCGCGCCGCGAGCGCCTCAAGGCGATCGCCCGCGACCGCGAGGCGCCGCCGGAAGAGCGCTTCGAGGCGCAGCTGAAGCTCTCCGAGCTGCCCCGCAACAGCTCACAGACGCGGGTGCGCAATCGCTGTTCTCTGACCGGCCGGCCGCGCGGCGTTTACCGCAAGTTCAAATTGTCGCGCATCGCGGTTCGCGAGCTCGCCTCGTCCGGGCAGATCCCCGGCATGCTGAAATCGAGCTGGTGAGGGGAGGCTAGCGATGACGATGAGCGATCCGATCGGCGACATGCTGACCCGCATCCGCAACGGCCAGCGGGCGCGGCACGCGGTCGTCGCGGCGCCGGCCTCGAAGATGCGCGCCAATGTCCTCGAAGTGCTGAAGCGCGAAGGGTACATCCGCGGCTTCACCCGCGAGCAGGTCCGGCCCGGCATCGCCGAGCTCAAGATCGAGCTGAAATATGTCGATGGCGAGCCGGTGATCCGCGAGATCGCGCGGGTTTCCAAACCCGGCCGGCGGATTTATTCCAAGCTGGT
>VAZR01000069.1 GCA_005888515.1 Alphaproteobacteria bacterium
CACGATATCGCCTACCCGATCCCGAAAGAGGTGCGGATCACCTGCGAGCGGCCAACGGCGATCACGATCACCGGCGCCGACCGCCAGCGGGTCGGCCAGGTCGCCGCCGAGATCCGCGGCTACCGGCCGCCGGAGCCCTATAAGGGCAAGGGGATCAAGTACGCCGAGGAAACCGTCCGCCGCAAGGAAGGCAAGAAGAAGTAGCGCCCATGTCGAACAAACCAGAGATGCTGTTCCGGCGCCGGCGCCAGCGGGTCCGCTTCCGCGTGCGGCAGGCGGCCAAAGGACGCCTGCGGCTGTCGGTGTTCCGCTCCTCCCGGCATATCTACGCCCAGATCGTCGACGACCAGGCCGGCCGCACCTTGGCCGCGGCCTCGACCCTCGACGGCACCATTCGACCGAACCTCAAGACCGGCTCCGATGCCGCGGCAGCGAGCGCGGTCGGCAAGCTGATCGCCGAGCGCGCCAAGGCGGCCGGGATCGAGCGGGTCGTGTTCGATCGTGGCGCCTATCTGTTTCACGGCCGCGTCAAGGCGCTGGCCGATGCCGCCCGCGAGGGCGGCCTCGAATTCTAGAGAGGGTTCCTGATGGCACGCACCCAGGGTGAGCGGCGCAGGCGGGGCGATGGCGAGGGCCAGTCGCGCGACCGCGAAGAGAGCGAATTTGCCGAGAAGCTGGTCAACATCAATCGCGTCGCGAAGGTCGTGAAGGGCGGCCGGCGCTTCGGTTTTGCCGCGCTCGTCATCGTTGGCGACAAAAAAGGGCGCGTCGGTTATGGCGCCGGCAAGGCACGCGAGGTGCCGGAAGCCATCCGCAAGGCGACCGAGCAGGCGCGGCGCGGCATGATCCGCGTGCCATTGCGCGAGGGCCGCACCCTGCACCACGACATCGCCAATTCCTATGGTGCCGGCAAGGTCATCGTGCGCGCCGCCAAACCGGGCACCGGGATCATCGCTGGCGGACCGATGCGGGCGATTTTCGAAGCGCTCGGGGTCCAGGACGTGGTCGCCAAATCGGTCGGCAGCTCGAACCCGCACAACATGATCAAGGCAACTTTTGCCGCGCTCAGCCAGCTCACCAGCCCGCGCGCCGTGGCCGCGCGCCGCGGCAAGAAGGTCGCCGAGATCCTGGGCCGGGCGCAGACCGAGGCGCGGGAGCCGGCGTAATGGCCAAAGGGACTAGCGACAAGAAGACCGTTACGATCGTGCAGACCGGCAGCCCGATCGGGCGCCGCGCCGACCAGGAGGCGACTTTGAAGGGGCTTGGCCTCAACAAGCGCCATCGGCGGCGTACGCTCGAGGATACCCCGGCGGTGCGCGGCATGATCGACAAGGTCAAGCACCTCGTGCAGGTCGAAAGCGAACCCTAGAGTTACCATCTAACAGCTTGCCTGGCTCGCCGGGCGGGATAGCACGATAAGACATGGCGAGCTGGGGCATGAGGCGATGAAGCTCAACGAGATCAGAGACAATCCGGGATCGCACTACCGGGCGAAGCGGGTCGGCCGCGGTATCGGATCCGGCAAGGGAAAGACCTCCGGCCGCGGCGGCAAGGGCCAGACCGCGCGTACCGGCGTCGCGCTGAACGGCTTCGAGGGCGGGCAGACCCCGCTGCACCGCCGGCTGCCGAAGCGCGGCTTCAACAACAAGATCTTTCAGAAGGACTTCAAGGTCGTGAACCTCGGCCGGCTGCAGCAGGCGCTCGATGCCGGCAAGCTGACTGCCGAAGGTGGTCTCGACGCGCAGAAACTGGTGACGGCGGGTCTTCTGCGCCGGCCAGGCGACGGCATCCGCCTCCTGGCGAAGGGCAGCCTTAGTGCGGCGATCACGATCGAGGTCGCAGGCGCTTCGGAGGCTGCCGTTGCGGCGGTTGAAGCCGCCGGCGGCAAAGTCGTCGTGATCGGCCGTCCCGCCGTTGCCGAGCCGGCGGCGGAGGAGCGGCCAAAGCGCCGGGCCAAGCGTCCGCCCCAGCCCGAGACCGAGGCGTCGGCCTGAGCCTGAGGCGATCCGCGGCCGGTTAGGTTCTTGCGTGCGCCCGTTTTGGGCTAGGGCCGTTTTGGGGTAGGGAAGGGCACATGGCGTCAGCCGCCGAGCAGCTCGCTGCCAGCATCAATCTCGGAGCCTTTGCCAAGGCGACAGAGCTAAAGAACCGGATCTGGTTCACCCTCGGCGCGCTCGTCATCTACCGGCTCGGCACCTACATCCCGATCCCCGGTATTGATCCCGCTATCCTGCACGAGATCTTTTCGAGCAAGGCGGGCGGCATCCTCGGCATGTTCGACATGTTCTCGGGCGGCGCGCTCGGGCGCATGACGATCTTTGCCCTCAACATCATGCCGTACATCTCGGCCTCGATTATCATTCAGCTGTTGACCGCGGTGTCGCCGACCCTCGAAGCCCTGAAGAAGGAAGGGGAGAGCGGCCGCAAAAAGCTCAACCAGTACACCCGGTACGGCACCGTGGGCCTGGCCGCGGTTCAGGCCTATGGCATCGCGGTCGGGCTCGAAGGCATGCGCGCCGGCGGCGCTTCGGCGGTCATCGATCCCGGGCTGTTCTTCCGACTGGTGACGACGATCACGCTGACCGGCGGCACGGTGTTTCTGATGTGGCTCGGCGAGCAGATCACCGCCCGGGGCATCGGTAACGGCATCTCGCTGATTATCATGGCCGGCATCGTCGCTAATCTGCCGCATGCTTTGGCCGCCACCCTCGAACTCGGCCGTACCGGCGCGATCTCGACGGTTTTCATCATCATTTTCCTGCTGATGTCGGTCGCGGTGGTCGGCGTCATCGTCTTCATGGAGCGGGCGCAACGCCGGATCCTGGTGCAATACCCGAAACGCCAGCAGGGCAACCGCATGTTCGGCGGCGACTCCTCGCATCTGCCGCTGAAGATCAACACCTCGGGCGTGATCCCGCCGATTTTCGCGTCCTCCCTCCTGTTATTACCGGCGACGATCGCCAGCTTCGAGGAAGCCGGCGGCGGCCAGAGCATGGGGATCATCAGCGAGATCACCGCCTATCTGGCGCATGGCCGGCCACTCTACATGCTGCTCTACGTCAGCCTGATCGTGTTTTTCTGCTTCTTCTATACCGCGATCGTCTTCAACCCGACCGAGACGGCCGACAATCTGCGCAAGTACGGCGGCTTTATTCCCGGTATCCGTCCGGGGAAGAACACCGCGGATTATCTCGATTACGTGCTGACCCGGATCACCGTGATCGGCGCCATCTACCTGGCTCTGGTGTGTATCCTGCCGGAGTTCCTGATATCGCAGTATTCGGTGCCTTTCTATTTCGGCGGCACGAGCCTGCTGATCGTCGTCAGCGTCACGATGGATACCGTGGCGCAGATCCACTCGCACCTGCTGGCTCACCAATATGAGGGGCTGATCAAGAAGGCCCGACTGCGGGGAAGGCGCTGATGAACCTGATCCTGCTCGGGCCCCCCGGCGCAGGCAAGGGCACGCAGGCAAAACGCCTCCAGCAAGCCTATGGCCTGGTGCAGCTCGCGACCGGCGACATGGTGCGCGCGGCAATCGCGTCCGGCAGCGAGCTCGGCCAGCGGGTCAAGGCAATCTACGATGCCGGCCAGCTCGTTCCAGATGACATCATCATCCAGATGATCGCGGAGCGCATTGCGCAGCCTGAGAGCGCGCGCGGCTTCATTCTCGACGGTTTTCCGCGTACCGTGCCGCAGGCCGAAGCGCTCGACGCGATGCTGGCCGAGCATGGCCAGAAGCTCGACCACGTGATCCTGATGGAGGTCGATGAAGCTGCCCTGGTCGACCGCATTTCCGGACGGTTCACCTGTCCCCAATGCGGCGCCAGCTATCATGAACGCTATAACCGGCCCAAGATCGAAGGCCGCTGCGACATCTGCGGCGGCACCGAGCTGGTCCACCGCGCCGATGACCGTCCCGAAGCGGTCGCAACGCGGCTCGCCGCCTATCGCAATCAGACCGCCCCGATACTACCTTACTATCGAGCCCGGGGAATTTTGCGTTCGGTCGACGGCATGGCCGACATCGATGAGGTGGCACGGGAAATCGAGGCAGTGATCGCGGGCGGTGGCGAGGCGCGTTCGGCGATGCACCGGTGAGCGTCATCGGGGTAGCGTTGACGCACCGGCAACGATCCGTATAATCAACGGCTTGACTAGAGGCGTGCCCGCCCTTTTCCCCGAGAATTGAAGGAGCAGCGCAAGTGGCGCGAATTGCTGGCGTCAACATCCCGAATCAGAAGCGGGTGCCGATCGGGTTGACCTATATCCACGGCATCGGCCGCACCAAGGCGCACGAGATCTGCAGCAAGGTCGGCATTCCGATGGACCGGCGGGTCCACGAGATGACCGACGACGAGGTTCTGCGGGTGCGCGAACTGATCGACCGAGAATACATGGTCGAGGGCGACCTGCGCCGTACCGTGGCGATGAATATCAAGCGGCTGATGGATCTCGGCTCATACCGGGGTCTGCGCCACCGCAAGGGATTGCCGGTGCGCGGCCAAAGGACGCACACGAATGCGCGCACCCGCAAGGGACCGGCGCGTCCGATTGCGGGCAAGAAGAAATAGGGCGCCCTCTGTTAGGCGTCCGACAGCGGAAGAGCTAAATGGCGAAAACGGCGGCAGCACCGCGCTTGCGGCGACGCGAGCGCAAGAACATCACCTCGGGGACCGCGCATGTCGCGGCGACCTTTAACAACACGATGATCACGATCACCGACGCCCAGGGCAACACGATCGCATGGTCGTCATCGGGCAGCCAGGGGTTCAAGGGCTCGCGCAAATCGACGCCGTACGCGGCGCAGGTGGCGGCCGAGGATGCCGGGCGCAAGGCCATGGAGCATGGCATGCGCACCCTCGACATCGAGGTCAAGGGTCCGGGTTCGGGCCGGGAGTCGGCCTTGCGTGCGTTGCAGGCGGTCGGGTTCGCGATCACCTCGATCCGCGACGTGACGCCGATCCCGCATAACGGCTGCCGCCCGCCCAAGCGCCGCCGCGTCTGACGCGGCAACCGCCAGCCGGCGAGATCGGGCTGGCATCGAGCGTGTATAGATAATTTCGGCGGCCAAGCCGCCGGCGATATGTCGCGGACGCACTCCGCTTTACCGACCGAGGTCCTCGTGCTGCAAAAGAATTGGCAAACTCTGATCAAGCCCAAGGCGTTGTCCGTCGAGCCCGGCGACGATGCCACCCGCGTCGCCACTGTCGTGGCCGAGCCGCTCGAACGCGGTTTCGGCCTGACCCTCGGCAACGCGCTGCGCCGCGTGCTGCTATCCTCGTTGCAGGGTGCGGCCATCACCTCGATGCAGATCGAGGGCGTGCTGCACGAATTCTCGTCGCTTCCCGGCGTGCTCGAGGACGTCACCGATATCGTCCTCAACGTCAAGAGCATCGGGCTGCGCATGCACGGCGAAGGCCCCAAGCGCATCCGCTTGCGTGGCTCGGGTCCTGGCGAAGTCCGGGCCGGGGCGATCGAGACCGGGCACGACATCGAGATCCTCAATCCGGATCTGGTGATCTGCACTTTGGACAGCGGCGCCCGCATCTCGATGGAGATGACCGTCGAGCACGGCAAAGGCTATCTGCCGGGCACCCAGAACCGGCCGGAGGACGCGCCGATCGGCCTGATCCCGGTCGATGCGCTGTTCAGCCCGGTGCGCAAGGTGTCCTACCGGGTCGAGAATACCCGCGTCGGCCAGGTCACCGACTATGACAGCCTGTCGATGCGGGTCGAGACCAACGGCGCGATCACGCCGGAGGATTCGGTGGCGCTTGCCGCCCGCATCCTGCAAGACCAGCTGCAGCTCTTTATCAACTTCGAGGAGCCGCGCCATGCGGTCGAGAAGGAGATCGCCGGCGAGCCGCTGATCAACAAGAACCTGCTGCGCAAGGTCGACGAGCTTGAACTGTCGGTGCGCTCTGCCAACTGCCTGAAGAACGACAACATCGTCTATATCGGCGATCTCGTTCAGAAGACCGAGGCGGAGATGCTGCGGACCCCCAATTTCGGTCGCAAATCCTTGAACGAAATCAAGGAAGTGCTCGCGAATATGGGATTGCATCTGGGCATGGAGATCGCGAACTGGCCGCCCGAGAACATCGAGGAGCTGGCCAAGCGCATCGACGAGCCGTATTGAGGCGCGGCAAACGGCCGGTCAGGGAGCGGGAGACACAACAATATGCGCCACCGAAAGAGCGGCCGCGGCTTCAGCCGCACTTCCTCTCACCGCCAAGCGATGTTCGAGAACATGGCCGCGTCGCTGTTGAAGCATGAGCAGATCCGCACGACGCTGCCCAAGGCAAAGGATCTGCGGCCGATTGTCGAGCGGCTGATCACGCTCGGCAAGCGCGGCGGCCTGCATGCGCGGCGCCAGGCGATCGCCACGCTGGGCGACCGCGCCCTGGCCGACAAGCTGCTGACCACCCTGGCCGAGCGGTATGCGGCGCGCGCCGGCGGTTACACTCGGATCGTCAAGGCCGGTTTCCGTTATGGCGACGACGCGCCGATGGCGGTCATCGAGCTGGTCGACCGCGACCCCGACGCCAAGGGCCAGGACTCCGGCCCGGTCGAAACCGAGACCGAAGAAGCGGAAGCCGCCGCGTAGGTTTTCGGACCGCAGGCGTCTCGCGCGTAATACAGCGGGTAATCAGAACCGGGCGTCCCGCCGCCGCGCGTCCCTGACCGCGAAGATTTCGACGTCATCTCCGCGTCGGCGGTACGAGACAATGTAGTTGCCGACGACAAGTCGGCGCGTTCCGGGGCGAGCGCCCGGGGCACCCGAATCGGGAAATTGCACCAGGCGCTGTTCGGCGCGATTCAGCGATTGCCGAAGCCGCTCCGCTGCCGATCGGCTATGCTCGGCGAGAAAGGCCTCGATTTCTTCGGCTTCCGCAGCAGCGCGTCGGGAATAGACGACGCCGGTTGTCATTTCTCGTGTGCGCGGGCCTGCTCAAGATTTGGCGATAATCTCCCGAAGCCGCCGATGCAACTTCTCGGATGAGACAACCTCTCCACGATCGAGCTCGGCTAGGCTCTCCGTGTCCTCCTCGATCTCGCGGCCCTCGCCTTTATCGAGATATTGCCTTAGCGCGCGCAGCATGACCCAGGAGCGCGGCCGCTCCAGCGCGGCGGCAATCCGGTCGAAGGCTTCGACCAGATTGGTCGGCACGCGAAGCGAGACATGGCTCGTCATCGGCTGGTCGTCGGGCACGCTCGCCTCCTGTGTGACACTGCGGCACAGCGTAACACATTCTGTGGGGCGGCTTACAGTGTCGGCTTCGCGCCAAACTCCATGCTGCAGTCATCTTCGGCATCGCTGACCGCGACATCGGAGACGCGGGCGCCGAACGGGCCCTCGCGGCAGGCCTCGATCATCCGGGCGACCGCGTCATCCTCGCCGATCACCAACGCCTCGACGCTGCCATCCGTGCGGTTGCGCACCCAGCCGCGCAGGTTGAGCCGGCTCGCCGCTTGCAAGGCCCAGGCGCGATAACCGACGCCCTGCACCCGTCCGGTAATGCGCATCCGCGCTCTCCGCATCGGACGCCGCCTCACTCGAATTCGAGGATCACCTGATCGACCGCCAGGCTGTCGCCTGGTTTGGCGCGTAATCGGGCGACCTTGCCGTCGCGCTCGGCCCGCAGCACGTTCTCCATCTTCATCGCCTCGACAACCACCAGCGGCTCGCCGGCTTTGACCTCTTGGCCTTCGGCGACGACCACCGCCGCCAATAAGCCGGGCATTGGCGATTGCACCAGGCGCGACGTATCGGCGGCGGCCTTCTCCGGCATCAGCGCCGCCAGTTCGGCGGCGCGCGGCGGCAGCACCTGGGCGCGGCGGACGACCCCGCGATGCACCAACCGGAAAGCGCGCCCCGCCAGCCGTTCGATCTGCACCGTCAGGATCGCATCACCGAGCCGCAAATGAAGCAAAGGCAGGCCTGGTCGCCAATCGGTCGCCGCGACGCAGGTCTTATCACTGCTCTCGATCCGGTAAGCCGAGCCTTCCGGTCGAACCGAGATCGCACAGGCCTGGCGGTTTAGCCGAACCACCAGATCCGACGAGACGAGGGCATCGTGATCAGCGATCGTGCTGGCGAGTTCATTGTCGCGCAGTTTGAGCTCAGCCAACACAGCTGCGATCAGGATGGCCCGATCGGCCGCGACCGGCTCGGCCGGCGGTATGAATCCAGCGGGAAAGATCTCGGCGATGAAATCGGTCGACAGCGCACCGGCTCGGAACCGCTCGCTGGCGGCGATCGCGCCAAGGAACGCGACATTGTGCCGAACGCCGGAGATGTAGAAGCCGTCGAGTGCGTCCTGCAGCTGCCCAATCGCCGCCTCGCGGTCGGCGCCATAAACGATCAGCTTGGCGATCATCGGATCGTAATAGAGGCTGATCTCGGCGCCTTCGAAGACGCCGCTGTCGATCCGCACGCTTTCACCTTCGGGAGGGCGGTAGCGGACCAGCCGTCCGATTGACGGCAGGAAGTTGCGGGTCGGGTCCTCGGCATAGACCCGCGTCTCGATCGCCCAACCCTGCTGCCGCACATCGTCTTGCCGAAACGGCAGCTTCTCGCCGGCGGCGATGCGGATCATCAGCTCGACCAGGTCGAGCCCGGTGACCAACTCGGTGACCGGGTGCTCGACCTGCAGACGCGTATTCATTTCGAGGAAATAGAAATTGCGCTGGCGGTCGACGAGGAACTCGATCGTGCCGGCCGAGCGATACCCGACGGCGCGTGCCAGCGCCACGGCTTGCGCCCCCATCGCGGCGCGTGTCTCGGCATCGAGGAACGGGCTCGGTGCCTCCTCGATGACCTTCTGGTGGCGGCGTTGGATCGAGCATTCGCGTTCGCCGAGATGCACGATATTGCCGTGCGCGTCGCCCATGACCTGGATCTCGATGTGGCGCGGCTGCTCGATGTATTTTTCGATAAAGACCCGCTCGTCGCCAAAGCTGGATTTCGCCTCGTGCTGCGCGCCGCTGAACCCGTCACGCAATTCGGCATCGTTATGCGCGATGCGCATGCCCTTGCCGCCGCCGCCGGCCGAGGCCTTGATCATAACGGGATAGCCGATCTCGCGGGCGATCGGGATTGCGTGCTCGGCACCCGGAATGACGTCGAGATGCCCCGGCACGGTGGAGACCCCGGCGGCCTGCGCCAGCCGCTTCGACTCGATCTTGTCCCCCATCGCGGCGATCGCCTCGGGCGGCGGGCCGATGAACACGATACCGGCCTTGGCGAGGGCGGTTGCGAATTCGGCCCGCTCCGACAAAAAGCCATAGCCGGGATGGACGGCCTCTGCCCCGGTGCTGCCGCAAGCCTCGACGATCCGGTCAATCCGCAGATAGCTGTCGGCCGAGGGCGGCGGCCCGATCAGCACCGCCTCGTCGGCTTCGCGCACATGCAGCGCTTCGGCATCTGCCTCGGAATAGACCGCGACCGTCGCGATCCCCATCTGCCGCGCCGTGCGGATGATGCGGCAGGCGATCTCGCCGCGATTGGCGATCAGGATCTTGCGGAACATGCCCGGCCTTACCGAGCGGAGCGCAATTATTTAGTCCGCATTCCCGGCGAAAGCCGGGATCCATCTCGGCGACCGCGGAGCCGCTGACGAATGGGTCCGGGCTTGCGCCGGGAATGCGGTTAAGGGTGGCCCGACCGAAGCGGGCGCGCAAAGCGTCGAGGAGTGCATCGGGCGGTGAGTGGCGGGCATCACAGCGGGATATTGTCGTGCTTCTTCCACGGGTTCTGCAGCTGCTTGCCGCGCAGCATCGCCAGCGCGCGGCACAGGCGCCGGCGCGTTGTCGCGGGCTGGATTACGTCGTCGATAAAGCCGCGGCTCGCCGCGACAAACGGGTTGGCGAATTTCTCGCGGTATTCTTGCGCGCGCGCCTCGATCGCGGCGGCGTCGGTGAGATCGGCGCGGAAGATGATCTCGACCGCGCCTTTCGGTCCCATCACCGCGATCTCGGCCGAGGGCCAGGCGAAATTGACGTCGCCCCGCAGATGTTTCGAGCTCATGACGTCATAAGCGCCGCCATAGGCCTTACGGGTGATCAGCGTCACCTTCGGCACGGTCGCCTCGGCAAAGGCGAACAGCAATTTCGCGCCATGCTTGATGATCGCACCGTATTCCTGCGCCGTGCCCGGCAGAAATCCCGGCACATCGACAAACGTCACGATCGGGATGTTGAAGCAGTCGCAAAACCGCACGAACCGGGCGCCCTTCCTTGCGCTGTCGATATCGAGACAGCCGGCCAGCACCATCGGCTGGTTGGCGACGATGCCGATCGTCCCGCCTTCCATGCGGGCAAAGCCGATCAGGATGTTGGCTGCATAGTTCGGCTGGATCTCGAAAAAATCGCCATCATCGACGATCTTCGCGATCAGCTCCTTCATGTCGTAAGGCTTGTTCGGATTGCCAGGCACCAGCGTGTCGAGCGACGGTTCTTCGCGGTCACGCGGGTCCGCCAACTGCCGCACCGGCGCCGGCGCGCGGTTCGAGCTCGGCAGAAAATCGATGAAGCGGCGCAATTCGAGGAGCGCCTCGACGTCGTTCTCGAAGGCGAGATCGGCGACCCCCGAGCGCGTCGTATGGGTGATCGCGCCGCCCAGTTCCTCCTGCGTGACGGTCTCGTGGGTGACCGTCTTCACGACGTCCGGCCCGGTCACGAACATGTAGGAGCTGTCCTTCACCATGAAGATGAAGTCGGTCATTGCCGGCGAGTAGACCGCGCCACCGGCGCAGGGACCCATGATCAGCGAAACCTGCGGCACGACCCCGGAGGCCAGCACGTTGCGCTGAAACACCTCGGCATAGCCGGCGAGCGAGGCGACCCCATCCTGAATGCGCGCGCCGCCCGAATCGTTGAGCCCGATGATCGGCGCGCCGACATTCATCGCCTGGTCCATGATCTTGCAGATCTTCTCGGCATGCGCTTCCGACAGCGAGCCGCCGAACACCGTGAAATCCTGGCTGAACACAAAAACCAGCCGGCCGTTAACCGTGCCATAGCCGGTGACCACCCCGTCGCCCGGGATCTTCTGCTCGGCCATGCCGAAATCCTGGCTGCGGTGCTCGACAAACATGTCCCATTCCTCGAAGGAACCGGGATCGAGCAGCAATTCGATGCGCTCGCGCGCCGTCAGCTTGCCTTTATCGTGCTGCGCCTTGATCCGGCGCGCCCCGCCGCCGGTGCGCGCCGCCCCGCGCTTTTCGTCGAGCCGCCGCAGGATGTCGCTCATCGCGCGAGTTAGCACCATCGCGGGGTGAAAGGCCAGAGTCGCGGGCCGATTGCTCGTGCCCCGTCCGCCACGGCAAAATGGCCGCGAACCGAATGCAGAGAAGGAGACCGAAATGGCCGAGAGCGAGCTCTATCGCAAGGGCGATGCGATGCGGCGGCAATTGATGGGCGATGTCGAGGTCGAGAAGGCGGCGCGCGGCGTCTACAGCGACCCCGTCATGCAGAAGTTCCTCGAACTCGTAAAGGAGACCGTATTTGGCGCGCTCTGGACCCGCCCGGGCCTCGACCTCAAGACGCGGGCGCTGCTTTGTGTCGTGTCCGATACCTGCACCGGCCGCGAGCCGGAGCTGGCGTTGCATTTACGCATGGCCCTGCGCCAAGGCTGGACCGAGGAAGAGTTGACCGAGGTGCTGCTGCACCTTTCCGGGTATATCGGCGTGCCGATCATCCGCGAGTCGATGATAGTCGCCTCAAAGGTGTTCCGCGAATTCCGCGAGGAGAAGAGCTAGAGGCCTCGCCCCAACCTCTCGCCGCCCCTCCCTAACCCTCCCCCACTTGCGGGGGAGGGAAGGCTGGGGGGTGCCGGAAGCGAAGCCGAAAGCGGGTGAGGGGCTTTTTCGCCATCGTCGCCTGCGAATAGATCTGGTTGGCGATGTTGGCCGGCGCCGGCGAGCCCGACACAGACTCGATGACATCGCCACGCGGCGGGTAATTCCAGATGCCGCCCTTCGGCGGGCCTTCCTCGGCCCAGGTCTTGAACTGGCGCAGACTGCCAAAGCACGGGATATCGTAGCCGTGGCTGGCGGCAACCAATTGCTCGACCGAGTTCTTCTCCCACAGATGGAGCGCGAGGCTCTTCGCCGCCGCCTTGTTCGGCGAGAACTTCCAGATGCCCCAGAACGATGGCTGCGCCGGGTCGAAGCGGCCCTTTGGGCCCTTCGGCGATGAGAAGTGCCAGCATTGCTCCGCCACCTTGGGTGCGTCGCGTACCGCCACCGCCCAGGCAGATGGCGGATTCATGATCAGCGCTGCCTGGCCGGAGATCAGCGCCTTGTTGTTGCTCGAATCGTCCCAGGCGAACACGTCGGGCGGCAGGAACTTCACCAGTTTCTGGAACCATGCCAGCACCTGCTTCACCGCGTCCGACTTGACGGTGGTGTTGCCGTCCTTGTCGACCAGCTGGGCGCCGTAAGCGTTAAAGACAGCGCCGACCCAGTTCGCTGTGTCGCCGGTCTGACCGATTGCAAGGCCGAACGGGTGTCCGGCCTTGTGGCATTTCTCGGCCGCGGTCAGAAAGAAATCCCAGGTCCACTTGTCGGTCAGTTCCTTGTTCCCGCCGGTGCCGCCGGCCGGGTACATCTGCGTCAAGTCGAGGCCGACCGCCTCCTTGAAGATGTCGATGCGCCCGACGCAGGGCAGAGTCAGCGTGTTCTGGATCGCCGGCGGCGCGATCCAGTGGCCGTTCTGCTTGCCGACATAGGTCATTGCGGCGGTTGTTTCGCCATGCCGCTTGATCAGCTCGGCCCAGACATCGTCGGAGTTCTCGAGATTGTCGGTCTGCGCCGGCGCGTACCACAGCGGCAATGTGATCATGTCGTGGCCGGAACGCGCCTGCGCCTCGGCCGCGGCGGTCAGCATCAGCTTGTCGCCTTGCGAGGTGACGAAGTCGATCTGGAGCTCGACTTTCTCCTTGTCCGCCCATGCTTTGCAGAGCTTGGTCATGGCATCGTTGGCCCCCGGCACCCAATGGTCCCAAAAGGCCACGCTGAGCTTGCCGGCGGCGTGCGCGCCGCGCACGAAGGGAGCCGCCGCAAGTGCCGTCGTCGCCATCGCCGCGGTGCCGAGCACCCGGCGGCGCGTCATCGTCTTTTCAGCCATTTTATTCTTCCTCAAAGCCGGACCGTTGCTGATGGGGGAGCGCCGGCAGGCTCACTTCTGAGGCCCGCGCTGTCCCGGGATTGTGCGGTTAACACAAAACCGGGCATAGCAGCCGCAAAAAAAAGACCCGCGGCCGGGATGCGGCCACGGGTCGCGGCAACGGGGCTGCCGTATCGGGGAAAGCGCCGGGAGGAGCTCAGCTCCGGCTGAAGCCTTCCAGTTCCGAGGCCGCCCAATCCATCGCCTGCTCGATCGTTTTTCCCTGCTGGGTGCACTGGGCAATCATCTTCGGCACGGTCGCCTGCGCATATATCTGGTTGGCGATCTTGGTCGGCGACTCCGAATACGGGATCACCACCTGCACGTCACCACGCGGCGGATAATTGTAGATCGTTCCCTTCGGCGGCTCCTCGGTCTCCCAGGTCTTGAAATCGTGCAGCCCGGCGAATTGCGGGATGTCGTAGCCATGGCTAGCCGCGACCGTCTGCTCGACCGAGCCGCGCTGGCAGAGAAACGCCAGCAGGCTTTTCGCCGCCGGGATATTCTTGGAAAAGCTCCAGACGCCCCAGAAGAACGGCACCGCCGGATCGAAGCGGCCCTT
>VAZR01000201.1 GCA_005888515.1 Alphaproteobacteria bacterium
ATGCTGCGTCATGCTAACGCAGTGACGCAAATCGCGCGAGTCTGAACGTCATTCAGAATGTCGAATACAGGTATGCTGAAGCCGGCGGCATGATCGCCGTCGATCGGGCGGCGCTTCGGCGATTTTCGCGTCCAAGGATGGTCAGATTGCGGTATTCAAAACCATGTCTGCCGCCTTTTCCCCAATCATGATCGACGGCGCATTAGTATTGCCCGATGTCAGCGTCGGCATGATCGAGGCGTCGGCGACCCGCAGGCCGGTAATGCCATGGACGCGGAGCTGGGCATCGACGACTGCCATCGGGTCGGATCCCATCTTGCAGGTGCCCACCGGGTGGTAGGTGGTTTCCGCCGCCTTCTTCACCCAGTCGAGGATTTCGTCATCGGTGGTGCGATCGGCGCCCGGCGCGAGTTCGCTCGCCTGAAACGGGGTCATGGCGGGAGCGGTCATGATCGCGCGGGCGATGCGGACCGCGCGCACCGTCAGCTCCGCATCGGGCGGCGACGACAGAAAATTGAAGTTGATCGCCGGCGGCCGGCGCGGATCGGCCGCGGTGATGTGAACCTGTCCCTTGCTTTCCGGGCGCATCGCATGGGCGTAAAGGGTCAGACCCGACTGCCGCGATATCCTCGGGCCTCGCGGGCCGGGTTCCATCAGCATCGGGATCCAGCCCAGCATCAGGTCCGGTGCCTCCAGCCCCTCGCGCGAGCGCACGAAAGCGCGCAGCGGGGCACCGGTCATCGCCAACAGGCCTTGCCGCAACACCGCATAGCGCATCGCCTGATACGCCAGCCCGAGGCCATGCAACCGATCGTTGAAGGTGATGCCCTTCTTGCGGACCAGCCAGCGGGTGCGCGGCACATAATGGTCGCGCAGGTTCTCGCCGACGCCGGGCAGCTCGTGGTGCACCTCGATGCCGAGGTTGCGCAGGCGTTCGGGCTGGCCGATGCCGGACAACTCCAGCAATTGCGGCGAGTTGAACGCGCCGGCGCTGACCACGACCGCACCCCCCGCGCGCGCCTCGCGCACCTCGCCCGCGACGGAATAGCGGACGCCGGTGCAGCGCTTCCCGTCGAGCACCAGCGCCTCGGTCAAAGCCTGCGTCTCGATGTGCAGGTTCCGGCGGTTGCGGACCGGATCGAGATAGCAGCGCGCCGTGCTCATGCGGCGACCGCCGGCGATCGTCGCCTGGCTCATCGCGATGCCTTCTTGGCTGGCGCCGTTGTAATCCGGGTTGTGCCGGATGCCGACCTGCGCCGCCGCCTCGATGATCGTCGCGAACAGCGGATCCTTCGGTGCCGGGTTGGTGACGCGCAGCGGGCCGTCGCGGCCGCGCAAGGCATCGTCGCCCTCGCCGGCATAGCTTTCCATGCGCTTGAAGAAAGGCAGAACCTCGGTATAGCTCCAGCCCCGGTTGCCCAATTGTGCCCAGGTGTCGAAGTCCTGGGCCTGACCGCGGACAAACACCATGCCGTTGATCGCGCTGGAACCGCCAAGCAGTTTGCCGCGCGGCACCGGCAGCCGGCGGCCGTTGGTGCTTGCCTCAGGCTCGGAGGAATACAGCCAGTTGGCTGCGGGATTCTTGATCAGCCGGGCCATCCCGATCGGAATGGGCGACCAGGGGTGGCTCGCCCGGCCGGCCTCGAGCAACAGTACCTGGTTGCGCGGGTCTGCCGACAGCCGGTTCGCGACCGCCGCACCGGCCGAACCGGCGCCGACAACAATGTAATCGTAGGTTTGCATGTCCCCTCGCCCGCCCTCAACCTCGACGCCTTCTAATCCGGCACTATGCCAAGCGGCGATCAAGCCCGACAATGCCTGCCCCAACGAATGCCTCTTCCTCGCTCCGCTGCTGTAATGGAGTGCGATCTGCCGTGCCAATGCAACGCAGCTTCCCGGCTGAAACATATGCCCCGGTATCAGGCAATGACCGGAATGGGGCAGATTGAGCCATCTGCCAGTGCGCGAGGCGGCGGCAGCTTCGCGCCGATTCCAGCCATTCGCTAAACCGCGATCAAATTGCAAACCCGAGTCTCACGCGTAATTCGGGGCTGCGCCGACGGACGGTCGGGACGGCTGAAACCAGTTACTCGCATTGAGTTCGCCCTCCACGGCAATCGCCGGTTCAGTCACGGTGTCGAGCAGCGCCAGCCGTATTCGGCATTTGCTTGTCTTGGCGGATGGAGGTTGGGCTACCCTTGTCGATGATCGTTGAAGCGGTAGTTTGCCCCGGCGATGGAACCGACGGGTGTCCCGCCGCGAATTTTGGCCGAGTGTCGCGATAAGGAACGACGTCATGCCGGACACACACGCGTTGGCGGAACGCGCAAGCCCGGGCCAGCTTGCGATCTACGACGCGATCGTCATCGGCGCCGGGATTTCCGGCATGTATATGCTCTACCGCCTGCGCGAATTGGGCATGACCGTACGGGTGTTCGAGGCCGGTTCGGACGTCGGAGGCACCTGGTACTGGAACCGTTACCCCGGCGCGCGTTTCGATTCCGAAAGCTGGACCTACGGCTACTCTTTTTCCAAGGAGCTGATGGCGGAATGGGACTGGAAGGAGCATTTCTCTCCCCAACCCGACACGCTGGAATACCTGAACTATGTCGCCGACAAGTTCGACTTGCGCCGGGACATCGGGTTCCGCAGCACGGTCGTGGCGGCGCATTGGGATGAGGCGGCGAACCGGTGGAACGTGACGTTGGAAAACGGACAGCGGGCAAATTCGCGGTTCCTGTTCACCGCCATCGGCATCCTCTCGGCCTATACGCTACCGGCCATTCCGGGCCGCGACAGCTTCACGGGCCCGGCCTATCACCCGGCGCGGTGGCCGCACACGCCGGTGGACTTCACCGGCAACCGCGTCGGCCTCATCGGCACCGGTGCGACCGCCATCCAGGCGATCCCGGAGATCGCCAAACAGGCGAAGCACCTGACCGTTTTCCAGCGCCGCCCGAACTGGGCGGCGCCTTTGCATAATTCCAAGATCAGCAAGGAGGAGATGGCGGCAATCAAATCCCGTTACGAGGAAATCTACGCGCACTGCGCGACGACGCCGAGCTGGTTCATTCATCAGGCCGACCCGCGCAAGACCCTGGACGTGCCGCCCGAGGAGCGCGAGGCATTCTGGGAAAAGCTTTACGGCGAACCCGGCTTTGGCATCTGGATGGGCAATTTCCGCGACATCCTGACCAGCGAGGACGCCAACGCCGCCATCAGCGCCTTCATCGCCAAAAAGATCCGCCAGCGCGTCAAGGATCCGAAGGTGGCGGACAAGCTGATCCCCAAGGATCACGGCTTCGGCACTCGCCGTGTGCCGCTGGAAAGCGGCTATTTCGAAGCATACAACCGCGACAACGTCACGCTGGTCGATACCCTGGTGGATGAACCGATCGAGTGCATCACACCGCGCGGTATCAAGACCATCAGGCAAGAGCACGAATTCGACATCCTGGTCTACGCCACCGGCTTCGACGGGGTGACCGGCGCCTATGACCGCATCGACATCCGCGGCGAAAACGGCTTGCGGCTCAAGGACGCCTGGGCCGAAACCCCGCGCACCTATCTCGGCATGCTCGCGGAAGGCTTTCCGAACATGCTGATGGTGCTCGGTCCGCACACCGCGCGCGGCAACATTCCGCAGGCCGTCTCGCACAGCGTCGAATTCCAGGCCGGCCTCTTACGCTTCATGCAGCAGCACGACCACACGCGGGTGGCGACCCGGCCGGAACAAGTCGACGAATGGACGCGGATCGTGATCAAGGCGGGCGAAGCCTTGCTGTCGTTCAAGGTCGATTCCTGGCAGAACGGCGTCAATCGCAACGTCGAGGGCCGGACCGTGCGCCGGGTTCTGGGCTACAATGGCAATGGCGCGCATTTCCGGCGGACGACCGATGAGGTCGCCAAAGGCGGTTACCAGGAATTCGCGTTCCGATAGTGCTCAGCTGACGGCTCGGCTCCCGGCTAAGGAGATCACATCCATGACGATCGATGTCGCAACCGGCATTGTCCGCATTCTCAAACAGGAGGGGGTGGGTTGGGTTTCGACCTTCCCGGTCTGCCGGGTGAACAACGCGCTGGGGCGCGAAGGGGTGCCGATGCTGATGATGCGCGACGACCGCTACGCCGTCGCGGTCGCCGACGCGTTCTCGCGCATCACGGCGGGCTCCAAAATCGGGGTGTGCACCTTCCAGGGCGGCGTCAATGCCGCCGGCATGCAGTACGCCTATGCCGGGATGGCGCAGGCCTATGAGGATGGCTCGCCGGTTCTATGCCATCACCGATGGCGTGCCGGCCGGCAGCTCGGGCAATAGCCAGTACGATTATCGCCGACCCTTACCGTCCGGTGAAGGGCTGGAAATCGGCGCCGGACCCGGAGGATGTGCGCGCCGCAATCGACCAGCTCCTGGCAGCTCGTAACCCGCTGATCTACGCCGGCGAGGGGGTCATCTA
>VAZR01000202.1 GCA_005888515.1 Alphaproteobacteria bacterium
CGCCGAAAGACTGGTCGCCCGAGGCTTGAGCCGCCGGTTGCGCCGATCGCTCCGCAGGCGGATGGAGGGACCGACCGTCGTCGATCTAATATGGCTTTTGCTGTGTGACATCGGCGGGTTGGCGGTTTTCGCCGGGGTTTTTGTGTATAGCCGGCATTGGCTGGCCAGCCTCGGGGTCATGCAGAACCTCGCCGTGCTTGCGGCCAGCGTGCTGATCCGCTGGCGCACCATCATGCTGGTTCCCCGCGTGGTGTTGCGCCCCGGCGAACCCGCCGCCCGACTGATCGACATCCCCGATGTAGAGGCACGGCGCCTTTCGCGGTTTCTGTCGGCCGTTCTGCTCGCGATCTCAATGCTGATCGGCTTCGGCCGCTATGGCCTCTCCGACGAGGATAGCGGTGCGCCGCACATCATTGGGCTGGTCGTCGCTGCCGCGGTGTGCGGGCTCGATGCATGGATTGTCATCCGCGCGCGTGGTGCGATCGAAGCGTTGATCCGCGGCAACCGCTCCGACGGGATCATCGCGGCCGTACGCGGTGCCCTGGCGCGCGCCTGGGTTCCGATCGGCCTGACCCTGGTCGGCGGATTGATGCTGTTTTTCGTGTTCGGCCTGTCCCTCGGCCTGCTGTCCTACTATCACGCCGGCGTATCGACGCTCGGGGTGCTGCTCGTTTTGATGGTGCTGGAACGGCTCACCGAGCGCGGCCGGCACGATACGGTCAGCGTGCGCGGGCCGGCCGGGATCCATCAACTCGTCGCGCGCAGCTTCCGCCGTATTCTGCGCATCCTCGTTCTGCTCGTCGCGGCAATGACGCTCGTATCGATTTGGGTGGAGGCGATCGACCTGTCGCCGGCCGCTGCGGCGCAGGCAACGCACTCGGCGGCGGTCGCGGTCATAACGTTGTTTGTCGCCTATCTGGCCTGGGAATTGGTTCGGCTGGCGATCGATCGCAACCTCCAGGATGTCCCAGGCGGGCCAAAGCTGCCGGGCACCGCCGATGATGATGAGGAGTCGACGCCGGCCTCGCGGCTGCAAACCCTGCTGCCGATGCTGCGCGCCTTTGTCGGGGTGGCGGTCGGCGTCGTCGCAGTGCTGATCGTGCTGTCGCGGCTCGGCATCGATACCGCGCCGCTGATCGCCGGCGCCGGCGTTTTCGGCTTGGCGGTGTCGTTCGGATCGCAGTCGCTGGTTCGCGACATCATTTCCGGCCTGTTCTACATGTGGGACGATGCCTTTCGGGTCGGCGAATACATCGATACCGGCCGGCTCAAAGGCACCGTCGAAGCGCTCGGCGTCCGCTCGGTCAAGCTGCGCCACCACAACGGCCCGCTGCACACGATCCCGTATGGCCAGCTCGGCTCGGTCAGCAATCAGAGCCGCGACTTCGCGACGATCAAATTCAATCTGCGGCTCGAGCCGGGCACCGATATCGAGCTGGTGCGCAAGACCGCGAAGCAGATCGGGCTGTCGATGCAGGAGGACAGCCCCGAAGTTGCCTCGGAGGTCATCCTGCCGCTGAAGATGCAAGGCATCGCCGAGGTCGCGGACAACGCGGTCGTGTTCCGGTTCAAATTCACCGCGCGGCCGGTCAAGCCGAGTTGGATACAGCGCGAATACCTGAAGCGGATCTATCGGGTGTTCGCCGAAAAGGGCATCACCTTCGCCTCGGGGGCCTTGACCTTACAGACCGCGCCGGCGAGGACCGGCGCGCCGGCGGCTGCGGCGCAGGCAATCACCGATGCCCTGTCCGCGCCGGCTTCGGCCGAGGTGGCGCCGCTGCGTCCTCCGGCGGCCACCAACGTCGCCTGACGGCATTCCCGCGGATCGCGGTATAGCTGGTTGTGAGGAGGAGAGAGATGCAGGTCGGCGTTTTCTATTTCCCGGCCGATTACGGGATCAACATCGTCGAATTGGCGCGCGCTCTCGAAGAGCGCGGCTTCGAATCTCTGTTTGTGCCCGAGCACACCCACATTCCGACCAGCCGCAAGAGCCCGTTTCCGAGCGGCGGCGAATTGCCGAAGCGCTATGCGCATACGCACGATCCGTTCGTCGCGCTGTCCTTCGCGGCGGCGGCGACCAAAAAGCTGCTGCTCGGCACCGGCATTTGCCTCATTCCCGAGCGCGACCCGATCGTCACCGCCAAATGTGTCGCCAGCCTCGATCAGTTGTCGGGCGGGCGCTTTGTCTTCGGTATCGGCGGCGGCTGGAATGTCGAGGAGATGGAAAATCACGGAGCCCGCTACAACACGCGGTTCAAGCTGATGCGCGAGCGGATCCTCGCGATGAAGGCGCTGTGGACCGAGGACGAGGCGGAATACCACGGCGAGATGGTCAATTTCGATAAGGTGTGGTCGTGGCCGAAGCCGGCGCAAAAGCCGCACCCGCCGATCATCCTCGGCGGCGAGAGCGATTACACGTTGCGCCGCGTCGTCGAATATTGCGACGGCTGGTTCCCGCGTCCCGGCCGCGGCTACAAGATCCGGGAACAGCTCGCGCGGTTGCGCCGGATGGCCGAAGAGAAGGGGCGTGACCCCAAGACGCTGTCGACCTCGGTGTTCCGCGCCCCGCCGGACAAGGCGACACTGCGGGAATACGAAGAGGCCGGTATCGACCGCGCCGTACTCGAGATCCCCGACGAAAGCCGGGATGAGATCCTGCGCGTGCTGGACCGCTACACGCCGCTCCTCGCCTGACCGTGATTGCGCCGCTGCGCCCGCAATGACATCCTTCGGCACGGCAAGGCGACCGGGGAGATAACCGATGCGGCTCAGCATTCTCGATGACTACCAAGGCGTGGCTCTCGATATGGCCGACTGGTCGCCGGTGCGTGCCCGCGGCATCGAGATCGCGGTCGAGCGCTTCCCCTTCGCGGATGCCGAGGATGTCGTCCGTTCGCTGGCCGATAGCGAGATCGTCGCCGCAATGCGCGAGCGCACCGCCTTCCCGAAAAGCATCGTCGATCGCTTGCCAAAGCTGAAGCTGCTGATCACCACCGGTATGCGCAACGCCTCCTTCGACATGGCCGCGCTCAAGGATCGCCGCGTCACGGTTTGCGGCACCGGGGGCCCGGGGGGCGGCAACGAAGACACCGCCGAGCTGGCCTGGGGCCTCATTCTCGGCGCGGCGCGGCGCATCGCCGAGGACCACGCCTTTATGCGCCAGGGCGGCTGGCAGACTCGCATCGGCCATCGGGTCGCCGGCAAGACGATCGGCCTGTTGGGTCTCGGTCGGCTCGGCAGCGCCGTCGCCCGGGTCGGGCTCGCTTTCGGAATGAAGGCGATCGCGTGGAGCCAGAATTTGACGGCCGAGAAAGCCGCCGCGCAAGGCGTCGAGCGGGTCGAGAAGGACGAGCTGTTCCGCCGTTCCGACATCCTGTCGGTGCATCTCGTGCTGAGCGACCGCAGCCGAGGCCTGGTCGGCGCCCGCGAGATCGGGCTGATGAAACCAGCGGCGATCCTCGTCAACACCTCGCGCGGGCCGATCTGCGACACTGCCGCGCTCATCGAGGCGCTGAAGAGCGGCCGGCTGGCCTATGCCGGCTTGGACGTCTACGACCAGGAGCCGCTGCCGATCGATCACCCGCTGCGCAGCGCGCCGAACGTGATCCTGACGCCGCATATCGGCTACGTGACCGACGAGAACTACCGCAGCTCCTATCCGCAGATCGTCGAGAATGTCATGGCATTTCTCGACGGCAAGCCGGTGCGGGTCATCTGATCTGCGCGGATAGATGAGCGGCGCCGATTATACGATCCGCTTGTCGCGCGACGAGGATGTGCCGGCGATCGCGGCGATCTACCGCCATCATGTGCTGCACGGGGTCGCCTCGTTCGAGGAGGTGCCGCCGGAGCAGGACGAGATCGCCCGCCGGCGCGGCGAGATCGTGGGCCGCGGCTTGCCGTATCTCGTAGCCGAGCGTGCCGGGCGGGTCGTCGGCTATTGCTATGCCGGCCTGTTTCGGCCGCGTGTGGCGTATCGTTTCACGGTGGAGGAGGTCGCGAGACGCTCGGGTCAATCCGCCTGCATGAGCGGCTAGGTTTCTTCCATATCGGGGTCTTGCCGGCGGTTGGTTTCAAGTTCGGCCGGTGGATCGATATCATCCTGATGCAGCGGGAGCTCGGGCCCGGTTCGGATAGCTTGCCGGAGAACGTCGTACCCGGTACCCGCCCGACCGCCTGAGGAGGCCAGCATGGTAGAGAGCTTCGCCGAGCCCGGGCAAATCCGCGGCTATCACGCCCATATCTATTACAATCGGGAGACACGGGCCGTCGCCGAACGGCTGCGCGAGGCGATCGGTAACCGTTTTAGCGCAGAGCTCGGCCGCTGGCACGACGAGCCGGTCGGCCCGCATCCGGTTTCAATGTATCAGGTCGCGTTTCCGGTTGCCGAATTCCCGCGGCTGGTGCCCTGGCTGATGCTGAACCATGCGGGTCTCAACGTGCTGATCCATCCGCAAGGCGAGGACGCCTACGACGACCACACGATCCACGCGCTGTGGCTCGGCACCCCGCTGCCGTTGCGCGTCGACAGGCTGCGGCGCAACCGCGAGCCACAGCCCGCCTGATCAGACCCCGTCCGGTCAGATACGGCCGACGACCAGCAGAATGATCACGATCAGCAGGATCAGCCCGGCGCCGCCGCTCGGGTAATAGCCCCAGCCGCCGCTATACGGCCAAGTCGGCAGTGATCCCAACAAGATCAGGATCAGGATGATAATCAGAATGGTGCCAAGCATCGCATCGCCCGGAGTGTAGCCTCGGTTAAAGCTACAAACGCGGCGCGACAACAGGCGGTTCCGGTATGCGCGTACCGGGGCTGGGATCAGCGGGGGGACGGTTGCCTAAGCGACGCCTACCAGTGACGCACCGGCCCGCAATCGACGTGGACGAAATCCGACCGCGGATAATATCCGACACCGCCGCCGCGCAGGCTCAGCGCCGCGCCGCGGAGCTGCGGCAGACTGCGGCCCTCGCAGCGCAGATCGATCGCCATGCCATGGATGTGATAGCTGTTGCTCGCCACCCCATCGTGGCGCAGGTACATCCGGTGATTGGTGGTCGGCGAGCGGTAGCCGCTGACCACCAGAAACGGCTCATGCGTTTCCAGCCGGTCGCGCAGCATGCCGAGGAGATCCAGCACCCCGGCATTCATCGGCCGCACCTCGTCGGAATGGTGGTCGCGCAGCACCCAATTGATGTCGCGCACCGCTTCGCGGATGTAATGGCCGTCGGCCCAGTAGACGGTGCGGACCCATTCTCCGGTGTGGGTGTTGTAGAGCGACACCGCGCGCGGCGCGAAGGAGATCGCCGGGCTTGGCGTGACGAACGCGATGGCCGTAGCGGCGGCAGCGGCGCCTAGCACACGGCGGCGGCTCAGCACAGAAGACGATTGCACTGGCTGTTTCCCCCATTTCCCCGGGGGACGGGATAGCATCGGCTTGTGCTTTGAACAAGCCTGTTATGCGCGATTAAGTCTATAAAGCCACGCGTTACGCGCTTTTTTTACTTCTACGGTTGAGCAGCTTCCCGGGTTATTCAGCCGCGGCGTTGGCCGGCCGGCTCGCCTTGGGCGATCCCGGCTTGCGGTATCCGGTGCAGATGCTGCCAGACTTCGTCGTCGCGCTGGTAGAAATCCGGGCGAAATTCGAGCGCCCCGTTCTGGTCGACGAAAACGGTCTGATAGACAAAGAAAACCGGCACCGCTTCCGCCAACGGCAGGCTGTTGGTATGGCCGAGCCCGATTCGCTGGTTGATCGTCTCCATCGGCCGCTGCAGTAGCAAAGCGGCCAGCTCGCGCGGGTTCTGCACCCGCACGCAGCCATGGCTGCGGCGCCGATTGTCGGTGCTGAAGAGGTTCTTCATCGGCGTGTCGTGCAGATACACGTCGAAGCGGTTGTGCATCTCGAATTTGACTTGGCCGAGCGCGCTCTTGTCGCCGGGTAGCTGCTGGATCAAACCGCCATGTCGCACGATCATGTGGTGGCGCTCGAGATAGCCCGGGTCCTGGCTCAGCTTGGGAAGGATCTCCTTGGCTGCGATCGAGCGGGGCACATTCCACGGCGGATTGAACAATACGCTGCTGATCGTAGCCTGTACTTCCGGGGTCTGCTTGTCGGATTCGCCGACCACGACGCGGGTCGTGAAGGTCGGCCGATTGCTGCGATACAGCACCAGCTGCGCGCTGGCGGTGTTGACCCAGACGCGGTCTGCCGGCATCGAGCGGGGTAGCCAGCGCAACCGTTCGAGAGCGATCGCGACCTGCCGGGCCCTCGTTTGATTCGCGGTGGCGCTGGGCGCCGCAGGGCCTCTCCCGCCTTGGTGATGTCCCGGTGCGCCTCGCGGTGCGGGCTCGCTGACCGCCGGTGCCGCGGCTGCGCTGTGGTAATACTGCAGGGCGCGGCGCAGCGTCTGATATTCCGGCGAATTCGGCGCCAGCGCCTCGATTGCAGCCGCCGGGTCGGGGCTCGCGATCGCGTTGTCGAGCGCCGTCGCGACATCGACCGGCTCGGGTTTCAGATCCTCATCGTCCATGCGCAGCTCGACGGGCAGCACGCCGCGAGCCAGCGCATCGGCGTAAGCGAGAAACGCGTCGGACAGCAGCAGATCTCGGTCGATCGTCGGCAACGCCGCCGGATCCCTCAGTGCGGAAACATGGAACAGCTCAGGATCGAGCCCGTGCTCGCCGGCCCGCTGCACCGCTTGCAGCAGCGCGTTGGCTTGCGCTTTCCGGGTATCCCACACCGGCTCGTAGCCATGTGCGGCGTAAAACCGGCGCAGCAGCGCGATGTGCAGATGCTCGCCGGCAATCGCCAGACCGGAACGGTCGAGCCGCACCTTGATTTCGGTGTCTGGGACGGCCGGCGCCGCCGCCGGGACTCCCGCGTCGGACGGCAACGAGACCGGCGTCAAAGGCGTCGAGGCGCTGACCGGCGCCTCGGCGCGGACACCGTACGGCGCCGCGGCGACGAGCAGCGCCGCGATTGCTGCGCCGAACGCCCAATGGCCGCGCCCGGAGTCGCGATCAGTCACGATCGTGGGGGATGTCACTGCGATGTCCTCGCTCGAAGGGTGACCATGGCGCCACCCGCGCATTCCGCCGGTGGAAACGGCAACATCAAATCGGGGGTTCCCGAACCGGTCCATTAATCGCCCTTCGGTGAATGTGCTGGCTCACCCTGGCCGCGAATGGTTTACAGGTAATTGATAACAAAACGACACAACCAACTTAGGTTGTTTTGCCGCCTGGCGCAATGCGACCAGGGGCGCGCGTGCTCAGCTATGAGCGCGACGAATCGGCGCGTGTTCAACTCACGCGACGCGCGGCATGACCTCGGTCCAGAACCGCTCGATCGTCTTCATCAGCATCGCGTGCGGCACCAAACTGTTATAGGTGTAGCAGAACACCCATTCGAGCGGCAGCCGACGGCAGAGCTTTTCGAGGTTGCGGGTGACGGTATCGACCGTACCGACCAGCGCATAACCTTTCTCGATCGATTCTTCGGGGCTGGCGGGCGGCACGCCGGTATCCGGATCGACCACCCCTTTGCGAAACCCGAACGGCTCGAACCAGGCGCGGCCGGCGAAAATCCCCGAATCGCGCCACAGCGCGATCGCTTCCGCATCGCTATCGGCGATGATGACGTCGCGAAGGATGCCCATCCCGTCGCCGCGCCGCCGGCCAGACGCCTCGGCATAGATATCGTACAGATCGTCCTCGTAGTGGGCGTGCATCGCCGGCAGGATCGCGGTCACCCCTTCCTTGGCGCACCAGCGGATGCTGCGCTCGGAGCTGGCGAAGGGCTGGAAAATCGGCGGGTGCGGCTGTTGCAGCGGCTTCGGCACGACGCCGACCGATTTCAGCACCCCGTCTTCGACACCGGCGCCCCATTTGAGTGTCGTGTCGAGCGTCCACGGCGTCCCTTCCACCGGGATCTTCCAGTATTTGCCCTGGTAGGACAGCATCGGCTCGGTCCACGCCTTCTTGATAATCGCAAAGCATTCCTCGAAGGCGGCGCGATTGGCGGCATCGATCTCGTCATGCTGATGCGGCAGCGCGCCGTGGATGCCATGCGTCTGCTGCGCCATTGTGTCGACCCAGCGGCGCTGATAGCCGCGGGCAAAGCCGGCACACGCGCGCCCGCCGGTCATCTGGTCGAGTATCGCGATGTCCTCGGCGACGCGGATCGGGTTCGAGGCCGGAAGAACGATGCCGAGCTGACCGACCCGGATACGTTTCGTCTGCATCGCAAAGTAGAGATCGAGCAGCACCGGATTGTTGGAGACCTCGAAACCTTCGATATGGAAATGATGCTCGGTAAAGCTGACGGAATATAAGCTAAGATCGGTAATAGAACAGCGACGCTTTCACCCTCGCCTCCGTACTTGCGCCGCGATTGTTGGCGCGGGATTGATCATCGCCAAGCGGCGGAGCTCGCTATAGCCGCAACCGCTCCGGTTTATTTTGGACTCGTCTTGCCGGCCTTTTATGGCTAACAATGGATTAATCGGGTTCTTCCACCCGACGAGGCCGCATGATGAGCGCTCGCGTCTCGATCCTGCTCGTAGCTGCGGCGGTGCTGTGGGGTGCGGCCGCGGAGGCCGCGTGCCCGGCGGGCCAGAAGCGCGACTGCGTCATCAATCTCGACGCGATGCCGCAGATCTCGCAGCAGATCGTCTCGAAAGAGCGGGTCGCGCCCACGGGCAAGGCCGCGCCCGAGACCGAGTCGCAGCCAGCCTATAGCGGGCCGACCATCGGGCTGACGCCGACACCGCGGAAGTTCCCCACCCTCGGCTACCGCTGGTCGTTCGACTGACCCGAGTCCGCGGTCAATCCTGAGCATCGGCGGGGACAGGCCCGATATAGGCCGATGACGGGCGGACCAGCCGGTCTTCCTTCTGCTGTTCCATCGCATGCGCCAGCCAGCCGGCGCCACGCGTCACGGCGAAGACCGGCATGAAGGCGTCGCGCGGCAGGCCGACCGCGTCGAGCAGCAGCGCCGCGTTGATCTCGACATTGGGCCGCAACGGCGGCCGCCCCGGCTTCAGCCGGGCGAACGCCTCGCCGACGCTGCGCTCGACCTCGGCGGCGAAAGCAAGCCGGCCGGCGCCCGGACCAAGGCTGCCGCCGAGCTTCTCCAGTGCCTGCCGCAACAAGGTGGCGCGCGGGTCGCCGAGACGGAACACGCGATGGCCGAACCCGATCAGCCGCTCGCCGGCCGCGAGTTTCCGCTCGGCCCAGGCGGCGACATCGCCGCTTGCCGCCGCCTCGTCGAGCATGTCGAGGGTCGGACCCGGCGCGCCGCCATGCAGTGGTCCGGTAAAGGCGCAATAGGCGCCGAGCGCGGCCGAAACCAGCGAGGCGCGGCTCGAGGCGATGACCCGGGCGGTGAAGGCCGAGGTGTTGAGCCCGTTGTCGATAACCGCGGCGAAATAGGTGTCGAGCGCCTCGGCCATGGCCGGCGCCACCGGCTTGCCATGCGCCATGCGTAAGAGATCATCGGCGGTGCCGCGCGCCGGGTCGGGCGCGAGCGGCGCGGCTCCCTGACGGCGGCGCAACAGCGCCGCCACCGCCACCGGAAGGGTCGCGAGGATGTCGTCCGGCGTGCTGTCCTCGGGGAGCGCGGCGAGGGCGAGCCGCACACCCTCGACCGGCGAGCGCGTCGCGGCCAGGTCGAGCCAATCGGCGAGCCGGGCGAAGGCGTGCTCCCGTGCGGCGCCGAGCCGGGCTCGTATGATGTCGCGCGTCAGCCCCTCGCCGGTGAAGCCCTCCCATAACAGCCCGACGGCGCCGTCATAGCCGAAATTGGCGGCAAGATCGGGCAGCGTGTGACCGCGCACCCAAAGAATGCCGCGCGCGCCGTCGCTGTGGCTGAGCACCGTCTCGGCGGCGACAAGCCCGGCCAGACCGCTGTCCATCGGTGCGTTACTCGGCGGCGATCGCCGGCTCGGCGGCGCGGTCGAGCCCGGCGGCGGCGATCGCCTGTTTCAGCCGCTCGATCTCGTGCGGTGGCAATTTGACGAGCGGCGGGCGGACGACCGCCGCCGGCTGACGCCCGAGCAGCGCCAATACTTCCTTCATGCGGTTGTGCATATCGAGGAAAGGCGGCGCATAGAATGCCTGGGCGAGAGGATAATAGATGCGGTCGTTGATCGCGCGGGCTTGGGCGAGGTCGTTGGCCCGCACCGCCTCGAACAGCGCCACCTGCAGATCGGCAATTACGCTGCCCGCGCCGGACAAAAGGCCGTTGCAGCCGAGCACCAGGGAGCTCAACAGCCAGGCGACCAATCTTTGATCGCGCGGATCGACGGTACCGCCTCGACGAGGCGCAGCAGGGTGTCGTGTGGATAACCGAGCCCGCCCGCCAGCGAATAGTTGAAGCAGATCAACGGCAGGCTTGTCGCCGCGGCGATCGTCGAGAAATGGGCGAGCGCCATTTCCGGTCTGAGCTGGCCGCCCATGCTCATGCTTTGCGGTGGAAAGACGAGCAGCGCCGCGGCGCCGTCGGTTTCGGCAAGACGCGCGATGCGGGCGGCTTCGAGGCTGCCATCGGCATAGACCCCGGCGATGATCGGCAGACGATCGCCGAGCTCGTCCATCGTAACGCGCATGACCTCGCGCTGCTCGTCTACGGTGCAGGCATGCACCTCGGAGGAATGGCCGTTGACGGTCAGCGCCGAGATGCCGGCGACCGCGGCGACATCGCGCAAATGGCGGCGATAGGCGGCCTCGTCGATCGACAAATCCGGTTTGAACGGCAGCAGGACCGCCGGAATGACCCCGTGCGGCTGCCAATCCTTGAAGCGCGTCATCACGGCTCTCGCTCGCTATCGATGAGACAAGCCGCAACATTAACACAAGCCGCCGACAGACAATTCATCCCTCTCCCGCGACGCGGGAGAGGGATGTGGCCGTGGCTGTTATTGCAGAAAGAGAACAGGACTAACGCATTGATATCGTTTAACGCGACTGGCGCACCGCGGCGGGCTCGGCAGTGGCCCGATTCCGACCGTAAAAGGCCTGCTGCTTGTCGTGCCACGTGGCGCGTTCGGCGTGGTCGATCGTGCCGTCGTGATTGGCGTCGATCTGATCGAAGCGCGCGCGGAACCGGCGGTCGCGGTCGGCCTCTGGGAGGCCGGCGAACCAGTCATAATAGGCCTTAGCCTGTTCGAGCCGGGCCCGCTGCCGCGGCTGCAGATCGGCGGCGGCCAGTTGCGCGGTCAGCTGGGTCTGCCGGCGCTCAATAAAGCGCAGCCGCCACTCGCGGTATTGCTCGAAGCTGATCGGGTCGTCGGCTCCAGCCGGCAGCGCGGCGGCAGAGGTCTCATTCGCGCCGGCGGGTTGTGCGGCTTGGCCGGGAATTATATACTTGACTGAATGACAAAGATGGCTTATCTTCCTTTTCAAGGAGATAGACCATGCAAACCCCCGAGCTGCTATCCGATCCGGTCTACCACGACGAAGATGCCGCTCGGTCATACCTAGAGCGCAC
>VAZR01000060.1 GCA_005888515.1 Alphaproteobacteria bacterium
GTCGTAGGCGGCGAGATTGTGCTGCGCGGCAGCCGGTTCGAGGTCGATCAAGGCGAGCTTCTCGGCGGCGCGGCGATCCCCCTTCAGCCCGTAGATCAGCGCCAGCGTCTGGCGATCCTGCGGCGTCCCGCTCGGCCCGGCGGCCAATGGCCGCAGCCGCGTGATCGCTTGGTCGTAATCGCCGGTCAGCGCCAACGATAACGCCAGGTTCAGCGTCAATGCCGGATCGCCCGGTGCAATTTCCAGCCCTCGCCGGTAGCGCGCCTGCGCCTCGCCGTGCTGGTCGACAAAATCGTCGGCGACGCCGATCAGCATCAACAGTTTGGGATCGTTCTGCGTGCCCTCGAAGGCAAGCGCCAGCGGCTGCCCGGCAAGCTCGGGGCGGGCGGTTCTCAGATAGGCGCGGGCGACGCCGCGCAGCGCCTCCGGATTGCGGGCCTCTCGCGACAACGCCGAATTGAATGCGATGATCGCTTCATCGGCCTGACCCATTTCAATCAGTGTATTGCCGATCGCGATAAACGGTGCCGGCGGATTTGATTCGAGCGAGGCGGCGCGGCGATAGAGGCTGAGTGCGTTCGGCAAATCTCCGGCGGCACGCGCCGCTGCGCCGAGCCGCATCAGCGTCTCGTAATTCATCGGAACGTCGCCAGTGCGGCCATTGACCGACAGAACGTCAAGTCGATCGAGACCCCAACGGTCGGGATTCCAAGGAATGTCCTCGCACCCGGTCAGCGCCAAGCTCAGCGCGAACAGCGCGCAAGCCGTGGCCGAGGAGCTCTTTGTTTTCAGTGCCATAACCCCCTCATCCGGAACGATGGCAATCCCCCATCACCACGACCGGTATCGGGCACGAATCATGAAAGGCGCTGCACGTCTCGTCGATAGGCACAGAAAGTTTTCAGGAAATTCAGTAGCTTATTAGTACATTCTAAGTAATTTTAGGAATTTGGCAGCATTGATTTCATGCGAATCGGGGTGGCTCAACCGCAACTGTCAGTGTGTCTTCTGCGCCACTTGGCCGTCCACTTGCTCGGACAAAACCCGCTCGACCGCAGCCAGTGCCGCTTCGGCATGTTCCGCCGCCGGCCCGCCCGCCTGGGCCATGTCCGGACGCCCGCCACCCCCCTTGCCGCCGAGCGCGGCGGCGCCGACCCGCACCAACTCGACGGCATCGAAGCGGTCGGTCAGATCATGAGTGACGCCGACGACGATCGCGGCCTTGCCCTCGGCCCGCGACACGACCGTCACGATGCCCGAGCCGATGCGTCGTTTCAGATCGTCGGCGAGCGAGCGCAGATCGCGGCCCGGCACGTCGTCGACGACACGCCCATCGAAGGCAATCGTGCCGATCCGCTTGCCGTTGGGCGCGGTCTCGCGGTCGCCGCCGCGGGACGACGCGGCCTGACCGCCGACCGCCAGCGCGCGACGCGCCTCGGCCAGCTCTCGTTCGAGACGGCGGTTGTCGTCCATCAGGCGGCTGAGGCGGGCCGGCAGCTCGGAGGGGCTGGTGCGCAATACCGCCGCCGATTGGCGCAACAACTCCTCTTCATTGGCGAGAAAGGCCTCAGCCGCGGCGCCGGTCAATGCCTCGATGCGGCGCACCCCAGAGGCAACCGAGCTTTCGCCGACAATCTTGAACAGACCGATATCGCCGGTGCGGCGCACATGGGTGCCGCCGCACAGCTCGACCGAATAGGCCGGCGCCTCACCGCTTTCCGCTCCGGTCCCGCTGCCCATGGCGACGACGCGCACCTCCTCGCCGTATTTCTCACCGAACAACGCGAGCGCGCCTTCTGCGACCGCGTGCTCGGGGCTGAGCAGCCTGGTACGGACGCCGGCATTGGCCCGGATCTGGGTGTTGACCTCGGCTTCGATCGCGGCGATGTCCTCCGGGGTCAGCGGACGCGGATGGCTGAAATCGAAACGCAGGCGATCGGGCGCGACGAGTGAACCCTTCTGCGTCACATGCTCGCCGAGCCGGTGGCGCAGGGCCTGATGCAACAGATGCGTCACCGAATGGTTGGCGCGCAACCTGCGCCGCCGCTCGCCATCGACGCGCAACTCCACCGCGTCGCCGACTCGCAGCGTGCCGTGCGTCACTCTGCCGAGATGCACGAACACATCGCCGGCCTTGCGGAGCGTGTCCGTCACGGCGAACTCGCCGCCACCGGCCGAGAAGATCGCCCCAGTATCGCCGACCTGACCTCCGGACTCACCGTAAAACGGGGTCTGGTTGACGATGATGCCGATTTCATCGCCGCTCTGCGCTTCGACTACCCGTTCCTCGCCTTTTAACAGCGCCAGGATTACGCCCTCCGCGGTTTCGGTCTCATAGCCGAGAAATTCGCTGGGCCCGACTTCTTCTCGGAGGGCGAACCAGCTTGCCTCGGTCGCCGCCTCGCCGGAACCGACCCAGGAAGCCCGCGAGCGCTGCCGCGCCTCGTCCATTTCGCGGTCGAAGCCGGCGACATCGACCCGCAGACCGTGGCCGCGCAGGATGTCCTGCGTCAGATCAAGCGGAAAGCCGTAGGTATCGTACAGCGCGAAAGCAACGCTTCCCGCCAGGGTCTTCTTGTCCTTCAGCAATCCCGGGCCCGCAGCTTTGCCGTAATTGCCGGTCTGCTCTTCCAGCAGGCGCAGACCGCGCTCCAGAGTCTGCTTGAAATTGGCTTCCTCGAAACGCAGCGTTTCGGCGATCAGCGGCTGAGCGCGCAGCAGCTCGGGGAAGGCCGCGCCCATCTGCTGCACCAGGGCCGGCACCAGCCGCCATATCAGCGGCTCCTTGCAGCCGAGCATATGGGCGTGGCGCATCGCCCGCCGCATAATGCGCCGCAGCACATAGCCGCGCCCCTCCTTGCTCGGCAATACGCCGTCGGCGATCAGGAAAGAGGCGGCGCGCAGATGGTCGGCGATGACCCGGTGCGACACCGCATGCGGACCATCCGGGGCGACCCCCGACGCCTCGGCCGAGGCCATGATCAGCGCGCGGAACAGGTCGATGTCGTAATTGTCGTGTTTGCCTTGCAGCACCGCGGCGATGCGTTCGAGCCCCATGCCGGTATCGATCGATGGGCGTGGCAAATCCAGCCGCTCGCCGCTCGGCAGCTGCTCGAACTGCATGAAGACGAGGTTCCAGATCTCGATAAAGCGGTCGCCGTCCTGATCGGGGCTGCCGGGCGGGCCGCCCGGGATCCCCTCACCATGATCGTAGAAGATCTCCGAACACGGACCGCACGGGCCGGTATCGCCCATCGCCCAGAAATTGTCCGAGGTCGCGATGCGGATGATCTTGTGCTCGGGCAAGCCGGCGATCTTGGCCCATAGCCGCGCCGCGTCGTCATCCTCGGCGTAGACCGTGACGAGCAGCTTCTCCTTCGGCAGACCGAATTCCTTGACGATCAGGTTCCAGGCCAGCTCGATCGCGCGGTCCTTGAAATAGTCGCCGAACGAGAAATTACCGAGCATCTCGAAAAACGTGTGGTGCCGCGCGGTATAGCCGACGTTTTCGAGATCGTTGTGCTTGCCGCCGGCGCGCACGCATTTCTGTGAGGTGACGGCGCGCCGATACGGCCGCTTCTCGATGCCCGTAAAAACGTTCTTGAACTGGACCATGCCGGCGTTGGTGAACAACAGGGTCGGGTCGTTGCGCGGCACCAACGGGCTCGACGGCACGATCGCGTGATCGTTCCGGGCGAAATAGTCGAGAAAAGCGGCGCGGATATCGTTGGTGGTCTGCATCACTCGATTGTGGGAGTTCCGCGCGGCCATGCAAGGGGTTCGCGGCCCATTGTCCGGCGGGGCAAATCCGCGTTTGCTGCATTTGCAGCGCGATTTGCAGCAGATTGGGCGCCCCTCACCCACTGGTCCGTAACGCGACGGGTTCGTCTCCCCGCGATGTGGGGAAGGGTGTTAGCGGATCCGCCGCGGCTTTCGCGAGGTAGTTTTGCCGGGTGGCCGGGGGACGCTATTCCTCGGCCGCGAGCTCGCCCGGCGCAGCCATCATCGCGTCGGCGACGGGGCCGGCGTTGCCGCGGATCGCCTGCTCGATCAGGTCGCCGACCTCGGGGTGTTCCTTCAAATAGAGCTTGGCATTCTCGCGCCCCTGGCCGATGCGCTGACCGTCATAGGAGAACCAGGCACCGGATTTTTCGACCACCCCGGCCTGCACCCCGAGATCAATCAGCTCGCCACGCTTCGAGATGCCCTCGCCATACATGATGTCGAAATCGACCACCTTGAACGGCGGCGCCA
>VAZR01000061.1 GCA_005888515.1 Alphaproteobacteria bacterium
GCCGGGCAGAAATTCCCGGCACAGCTGTCGGGCGGCATGCGCAAGCGCGCCGGGCTGGCGCGCTCTCTGTCGCTCGATCCGGAGATCCTGTTCCTCGACGAGCCGACCGCAGGCCTCGACCCGATCGGCGCCGCGGAGTTCGACCGGTTGATCGGCGATTTGAAAGCCGGGCTCGGGCTTACCGTCGTCATGGCCACCCACGATCTCGACAGTCTGTTCGCGATCTGCGACCGGGTCGCCGTACTGGTCGACAAAAAGATCCGGGTCGGGACCTTGGCGGAGCATCTGCGCGACCCGCATCCGTGGATCCAGGCTTATTTTCACGGTCCGCGCGGGCGCGCCGCGCAGCCCGGTGCACAATTTCCACCGGCCGATCCGGAAATGGCAGCCGGTCTCGGCCATTCGGTTTCCCCCTGAGCCGCCGCAGAACAGGTACACGCAATGGAGACACGAGCACATTACGTAGCGGTCGGCACCTTTGTGCTGGTGCTGGTCACCGTCGCTTTCGCCGCCGTGTTGTGGCTGGCGCGGGCGCAGCTGTCGACGCAGTACACGGCGTACGACATCTTTTTTACCGGACCGGTGAGCGGCCTCAGGGAAGGCGCGACGGTGGAATACAGCGGCGTGCCCTCGGGACGGGTCAAAGAGATACGGATCGACCCCAAGAACGTCGAGGAGATCCGCGTCACCGTCGAGATCGAGAGCAACGTCGTCATCAAGCAGAACGCGAGAGCCAACCTCGAAACCAACATCCTGAGCGGCGTCTCCTACATCCACGTTCGCGACTGGCCAGCGTTACCGCGCGGTTGCCGCAGATCCTGGCGAAGCTCGAGGAGACAGCGGACCATCTGAACGAGCTGCTCGGCGATGATAATCGCCGCGCGATCGGCGACACCCTCGCAAATCTCCGCACTCTTTCGGCTGATCTCGCTGCCGAGGCAAAGCCGACGCTCATGGCGGCGGCGACCTTGCTGCGTAATCTCGATCAGAGCTACTCGGATCCGGGCGGGCTGCGCGAGGGCTTGACCGCCGGCATTGCCGATTTCGATAAGCTTGCCAAAAATCTCAATGAGACCAACCATCAGCTGCAGCTCACGGTGCAGGACGCGCGGCCGGGCCTGCGGGGTTTTTCCCAGCGGACATTGAGCGATGTCGGCGAGCTCGTCGCCGAGGCGCGCCAGTTGATCTCAGGGGTCAGCCGGCTGGTGGCAGGTCTCGATAGGGATCCCAGCCGCGTGCTGTTCGGGGACCGCCGCAAAGGCTATCAGCCGCAATGACAGCGCCGCCGATCTGGGGTTCTTGGCGGCCCTCGCGCTGGCTTGCGATTGGCCTCGCCGTCGTTCTGGCGAGTTCGGGGCTGGCGAGTTGCGGGGGCATCCTCTCCGAGCCGCCCCAGCGCAAGCTCTATCAGGTGAGGCCATCGGTCAGCTTTGCCGCGCCGCTGCGGCATAGTTCGGCGCAATTGCTTGTCGCGCTGCCGAATGCGCCGGCGGGGCTCGACACCGATCGCATCGCGCTGAGCCGTTCGAGCCTGTCGCTCGATTATTTTGCCGATGTGCAATGGACCGACCGCGCGCCGCTGCTGGTGCAATCCGCGCTGCTCGAGGGGTTCGAGAAAAGCGGCGCCGTTCCGGCTGTCGGCCGCGACAGCGCCGGATTGCGGGCCGATTTCATCCTCGAGACCGATCTGCGCGAGTTTTCCGCGATCTACGATTCGCCGACCGGGCCTCCGCGTGCCGCGGTCGCCTTTAATGTCAAGCTGATCAAGATCCCCGAGCGCAAGATCATCGGAGTCCACTCGGTCACCCGCCAGCAACCTGCGGCGGCAGATACGATTCCGGAGATCGTGCGTGCCTTCGATGCGGCGCTGGGCGGTGCGGTCGAGGAGGCCGTCCGATGGGCAGTTGGCAACCCGGCCTTGTCGTCCGGACGGGCATCGCTATTCTGAGCCGGTTTCGTTCGCGTATCATCGAAGGGGGGTCGGTGAACGGGCGGGAGCGCGAAGCGGCCGCGGTGGCGATACTGCGCGAATGCCGGCAGGTGCTGACGGCACGCGGCAGCACGATCCTGCGCGAAGTCACCGAGGGGGCGGACGATATCGCGGCATGGCAGCGCTACCCTGCCGGCGAGGTCTACGACCCTGCCAATCACGCCCAGTATTTCTATCATTGCCATGCGGCGCCGGCGGGTTCAGCGCCCGGTGCCGAGCATGGGCATTTTCATCTGTTCCTGCGTGCCGAGGGGATCCCCGCCGGGATCACGCCGCTGGTGCTGCCCGAGCTTGCCGTCGCCAATGCGCCGGTACCGCCGCAATCGGCGCCGCTGAAGCGGGGCGAGCGCGATGAGGTCGTCCATCTCGTCGCGCTCGCGCTCGATCAGCGCGGCGAGCCGGTTCGCCTGTTCACCACCAATCGCTGGGTCACCGGCGAGACCTGGTATTGCGCCGATGACGTGATCCGGATGCTCGATCGATTTCAGGTGAGCGGCGATATGCCCTCCGCGGTGCTGAACGGCTGGGTCGGCGCAATGGTCCAGCTCTTTCAGCCGGAGATCGCGGTGCTGCTGCGCAATCGCGACAAGGCCGTGACCGAATGGCGCTGGCGGCGGCGCAACAATGTCTTCGAAGATCCGCGGCTCGAAATCACCTCGAGCTTCGCGATCGATCTCGATGCCCGGCTCGCCATGGTCGAGGGAGGCGCCGCCGAACTGGCGTTCCGCGCCGCGCCGCCCAGCCGGCAACGGCTGCCGCGAATGGCCGAGGGCTGGGGGGTTTAGGTCACAGACCGCGTCATCGGCAAACGCTGGCTGCGCTGCTTGGCGCAATTATCCCGGTCTTCCATCGGCCCATAGAAGATAAGCCGTCTGCGCGATGGTTGCGTGCGCGAGAACGGCGGCTCCATTATTATCGCCGGCTCGGTCAGGGAGAAAGGTGCCATGCTGAAGATCTGGGGGCGTGCGAGCTCGTCGAACGTGCAGAAGGTCTTGTGGTGCTGCGCCGAGCTCGACATTTCATACGAGCGCACCGACTGGGGTGGGCCGTTCGGCGGCAATCAAGATCCCGAATATCTCAAGCTCAACCCCAACGGCCTGGTGCCCACAGTGATCGACGGCGATCTGGTCATGTGGGAGTCGAACACGATCTGCCGTTATCTCGCATCGACCCGCAACGGGGAGCGAATTTATCCGCGCGATCCGGCGGCGCGCACGCATGTCGAGCGCTGGATGGATTGGCAATTGGCGGTGGTCGGTGCGCCGATGGGGCAATTGCTGTTCGGTCTTGTGCGCACCAAGCCCGAGGTGCGCGATCCCGCCGCGATCGAAGCGGCGCGGCGCCGGGCCTTGGCCGCCTGGATGATCGTGGACGACGAGCTCAAGGACCGGCCTTATCTCGCCGGCGCCGAGCTGAGCCTCGCCGAAATTGTCCTCGGCACCCAGATCTACCGTTGGTTCACCTTTCCGATCGAGCGGCCCTCCCTCGACAATCTGCGCGCCTGGTATGACCGGCTGCGCCAGCACCCGGGCTTCAAAACGCATATCGAAACCCCGATCACTTGAGAGTGAGCGGCGGCTATCGCGGTTGCTTTCTGGTCGCGCTGCCATAAGCTGAAACGCCCGCCACGCAACCGGTGAAAATCGCGGGCCGAACGGGAGGGAGGCATGCGGTCGTCGGCAATCACCCTCGCTTTGGGGGCAGCGGTGCTGGTCCTCGGCAGCTTTTGCTGTGGCGCCGTGTTGGCGCAGGACAAGGACAAGGTCATCGCCGAGCGGCAGGATTTTATGAAGCAGCAGATCCGCCAGTGGATCATTGTCAGAAATTACGTGCAGGGAAACGCCGAGCAGCCGGCAGCGGTCGCTGCTGCGGATGCCTTGGTCAAATTGGTCCCGATGATCGAAAAGCACTTCCCGCCGGGAACGGCGGGGCCGACTCCCGACGGGAAATGGGCGACAAAGCCGGAGGTTTGGAGCGAACACGACAAGTTCGTGGCCGCCGAGAAGAAGGTCGCGGAACAGGTCGCTGCGTTGGATGCGGCGGTCAAGAGCGGCGATAAAGCGAAGGTCGAGGTCGCCTTTAAGGATCTCGACGCCTGCAACGCCTGCCACAACACGTTCCGCGCCAAACTGCAATAAGGCCGGCCTTCGCCGCTCCCTTTTGCGGGCCAACACGGAGCTTTGAGCGGCCGCCTGACTGGCTTAATAGCTGGCGGTGGTAAAATCTCCAGGCTTGGCGCCGCATGCCCCGATATCTTCCGAACAAAACAGCGGTGAGGGGCGCGTTTGCCGTCGCGTATTTGCTCGCGGTGGTGCCGGCGCCCGCTGCGGATCCCGATGCGGTCGCGCGCGGCGCCTACCTCGCCGGTGCGGCAGGCTGCGACCGCTGCCATACCGATAGCGATCACGGCGGCAAGCCCTATGCCGGGGGGCGCCCGCTGGCGACGCCGTTCGGCACGATCCCGACCCCGAACATCACGCCCGATCCGGCGACCGGGATCGGGCGATGGAACATGGCGGATTTTGCCCGCGCGATGCGCTGGGGGATCGCGCCCGACGACTCGCATTACGTGCCGGCTTTTCCCTTCCCGTTTTACAATCGGCTGACTGACGGCGACCTCGCCGATCTGAAAGCGTTTCTCGACAGTCTGCCCGCGGTCTCGCGGTCCGATCTCAAAGGCGCGGGGTCGACCGCATTGCTGGCGCGCGCCCAGGCGGCGCTCGCTGTCGTCGCGACGGCATTCCCCGGCCCCTGGCAACCCGATCCGGAAAAGGATCAGTTGTCGAACCGCGGCGGCTATCTCGTGGCCACTGTCGGCCGCTGCGGCGACTGCCACACGCCGCGCAACCGGCTTGGGGCACCCGATCCAGACCATTTCCTGAGTGGCGGGATGCGGGTGCCGAACATCACGCCCGATCCCCAGAGCGGCATCGGCAGTTGGACCGAAGAAGACATTATTGGCGTACTGACCGACGGGCACACGCCGGATTTCGATTTTGTCGGCGGCGCGATGGCAGAAATCGTCAAGAACACCGCGCGGCTGACCGACGAAGATCGCCGCGCGATCGCGGTCTATCTCCAATCCCTCCCGGCTAAGCCGTCGCAGGAAAAGAAATAATTCACTCGTCGTTTCGGCGCTGGACGACGGGTCGCGACCCCTTATGATGCCC
>VAZR01000062.1 GCA_005888515.1 Alphaproteobacteria bacterium
AGCCGCGGGCGGCGGTCTGTTCGGCACCTCGCCGACCGTCTCGGGCGGCTCGCGCAACGTTACGATACCCGAGCAGTTTGTCGGGCAGGACGGCGCGATCAGCGTTCCGTTCGCCGATCGGGTGCCGGCCGCCGGCCGCCTGCCCGTCGAAGTACAGAAAACGATCGAACGGCGTCTAGCCGAGAAAGCGATCGAGCCGCAGGTCATTGTGACGATGACCCGCAGCGTTGCCAACAGCGCCACCGTTACCGGCGAAGTGGTAGCCGGCGCGCGGGTACCGCTGTCACTGAAGGGTGACCACCTACTCGACGTGATTGCGGCCGCCGGAGGCGCCAGGGCGCCGGTCTATCAAACTTTTGTGCGGTTGTCGCGTGACGGCATCACCGCAACAATCCCGATGGAAATGCTGGTGTCCGACCCAGCCGAGAACATCTATGCCTACCCGGGCGACGTGTTGACGCTGGTCGTATTGCCGCAATCCTTCACCGTTTTCGGGGCCACCGGGGCCAACACCCAGATCAACTTCACCGCCGAACGGATGACCTTGGTGGAGGCGTTGGCCAAGGCCGGCGGGCTGCAGGATTTGCGGGCGGATCCGGCTGGCGTCTTCCTGTTCCGCTTCGAGCCGCCGGCCATCGTCAAGGCCCTCGGGCGGCCGCTGCTCGGGACCGGACCCGAGGGAACATCGCCGCTGGTGTATCGGCTCGATCTGAGCGATGCCAAATCCTACTTCCTGGCGCAGCGCTTCCCGATACACGACAAGGACATCATCTATGTCGCCAACGCGGATTTGAACGAACTGCAAAAATTCTTCACCTTGTTGAATACGCTGACCGGACCGGTCATCACCGGCATCGTGGTGCGAAATGCCGCGCCGTGAGACGGTTAGTTTCCGACTCAAGCGCTAGAAGGTTGCGCATCGCACCGGGCCGGCCGGAGGTGTCGGGCAACAGCACGCGCTTGCATCCCTCCTCGCGATGATCGCCCTCGACCTCTCGCGCCTGTTGTCACGCGCTGGGCGTGGCACGCCGACCGGGATCGATCGGGTCGAACTCGCCTATGCCGAGCACTTGATCGCCGCCGATCCTGCCGCCTGCTTTGTTACGACGACGGGGCTTGGCGGGTTGGGCCTGGTACCGCGTAATCGGGCGGAGGAGTTTGTTGCGGCGATCGCCGCGGTCTGGCGCGGCGACGCCGATACGACCGCAGACGATCGCGAGGTGCGGCGTCTCGCGCGGAGCTGCCGCTTCGCCGCCCTGACCGGCGGCGAGCGCCGGTTCCTCGCGACTTTTCGGCAAAGAGCCGAGCCGCCGGTCTATCTCTTGGTATCGCACCACCATCTGGAGAAACCCGCCATCCTGGCCCGGCTGAAAGCCCGTAGCCCGGCGCGGTTCGTCTGTTTGATCCACGATCTGATCCCGATCGAGTACCCGGAATATGCCAAGCCCGGTCAGGCGGAAAACCACCGCCGCCGGATCGAGACCGCAGTGCGCTTCGCCGACGCGCTGATCGTCAATTCAAGCGGCACCCGCGACGCGCTGCAACCATATATCGAGCGCGCTGGGCGCAAATCACCGGTTCTGGTTGCACCGCTCGGCCTCGATCTGCCGACGCGGCTGGTGGACTCGAGGCCAGCGCTGGACAAGCCGTATTTCGTCTACATCGGCACGATCGAAGCGCGCAAAAACCACCTGCTGCTGCTCAATCTGTGGCGCCGGCTGGCGACAGAGCTCGGCGCATCGGTGCCGCTGTTGGTGCTGATCGGTCAGCGCGGCTGGGAGACCGAGAATGTTGTCGACATGCTCGACCGCTGCCCGGCACTGCGGGGCACGGTGATCGAGCACAACAGCCTGTCGGACACGGAAATGGTGCGGCTGCTCAAAGGCGCCCGGGCGCTGTTGCTGCCCTCCTTCGCCGAAGGCTTTGGCTTTCCGCTGATCGAAGCCTTCGGGGTCGGCGTGCCGGCGCTGTGCAGCGATATCCCGGCGTTGCGCGAAACCGGCGGCGCCGTCGCGGAATACCTCGACCCGCTCGACGGCCCGGGCTGGCGTGCCGCAATCCTCGATTATTCAGCGGCAGACTCGCCGCGCCGCACCGCACAGCTTGAGCGGCTGGCGGGCTGGCAACCGCCGCTGTGGCAGGATCATTTCGCGAGTGTCGACCGCTTGATCGCCGAGACGGCGGCGGCTCCGCGTCTCGATTGAGAGGGCCTAACGCGATGCCGGCAAGCGGCGGCCGAGATGGCGCGCGACGGCAGCCAGATCGGTCGGCTCGGCGGCGACCGCGCGCGCCTCTTCCTGCAGGATCGCGACCGCCTCGCGGATCTGCTGCTCGCTGTGCTCGGCGGTCAGGAAGAAACGCAGCCGCGCCGCCCGCTCGGGAACCGCCGGATAGAGGATCGGCTGGACATTGATACCGCGCCGGAACATTGCCTCGGCGAGCCGTCCGGCGCGGATCGAGCTGCCGGTGATGATCGGCACGATTGCCGCTCCGATCGAGCCGCCGACATCAAGCCCCGCCTCACGCGCGAGGCGCAAGAACAGCGCCGCGCGCTCGTTCAGCCGCGCGACCCGCTCCGGCTCGCGCTGCAGGATCTCGACCGCCGCCAGGGCCGCGGCCGCAGCCGGCGGGGCCATGCCGACCGAAAACACAAAGCCCGGCGCCATGCGCTTCAGGTAATCGATCAGATCCTTGCGACCGGCGATATAGCCGCCGCAGGACACGAGGCTTTTGCTGAGCGTACCCATCCAGATATCGACCTCGCCCGGGTCAATCCCGGCGCGGTCGGCCGAGCCGAAGCCGCGCGGTCCGAGCACGCCCAACGCATGCGCCTCGTCGACCATCAGCCAGGCGCGATGACGCCGCGCCACCGCGACAAAAGCGGCGAGATCGGGCACGTCGCCGTCCATGCTGTAATGCCCCTCGATGACGAGCAGCGCATGGCCGTGGCGCGACCGCGCCTCGGCGAGCACCTTGTCGGCGGCTTCCGGGTCGAGATGACGAAACGGCACGCGCCGTGCGCCCGACAGGATTGCGCCTTGTACGATGCTGTTATGGATGAACGTGTCGTGGACGATCAAATCGTTGCGGCCGAGCAGATGGCCGATGACAGTCACATTGGTCGAATGGCCGCCAACCAGCACGACACTGTCCTCGGCACCATGCACCCGCGCCAGCGCCTGCTCCAACTCGCGATGGATCGGGCGCTCCCCCGATACCATGCGGCTGGCCGATACCGAGGTGCCGTAGCGATCGATTGCTGCCTTCGCCGCTTCCGCGATCCGCGGATCGCCGTTCAGCCCGATGTAGTTGTAGGACGCGAAATTGACGTAGGAGCGGTTGCCGATCAGCGTCTCAGCCCCGGCGATCCCCTCATGCACGCGAAAGAATGGATCGGTGATGTCGAGATATTCCGCCGCCTGCTCGATCAGCCGGATTTCCCGATAAGCCTCCAGTTCGGCGACGTCGAGCCGGCCCGACCCGCCGTTATTCTCAGCGGTGTCGCTCCGGCGCGCCGGTGCGGCGCCGCGCCGGACGGAGGCCACCGAGGACAGCTTTTGCAGGAGGCGCGCTTTCGCCTCCGCGGACAATCCGAAGAGATTCCCGCCGGCTGCCAATGGCTTTACTCCGCGGCGGCCGAGTTGATTTCGTTGGGCTCCAGTGGCGCCGTGGCTGCATCCAGCGCGGAGGCCACCCGCTCGTCGTACGCGGCCTCGTAGCGTTCCGCCATGCTGATCAGCTCGCGCGCCTGCGGCCGGGCGGACAGTGCGCCGGCGAGCCGTTTGGCGATCGAGGCAACGCTCGTCCCTTCGGCGAGCGACATCAGCGGCAAGTCGATGCGCAGCCGGCTCTCGAGCGCAAGGCGCAGCTCGACCGCCTGACCCGCGATGATCCGATCGAGCTGTTCCTGTTGTTCTCCTCGGCGACGACATTGCTCGGCGCGCCGGGACAGGGGGCCTATGTCGCGGCCAACCTCGCGCTGGAAGCGCTGGCCCGGCGCCGCCGCGCCGAAGGCAAGCCGGCCCTGGCGGTTGCCTGGGGCCCGATCGAGGACGCCGGCTACCTGGCCGAACGGAGCGATACCCGTGACGCGCTCGCCCGGCGGCTCGGCGCCAAGCCGATGCCGGCGGCGCAAGCGCTGTCCGGCCTCCCGGCGATCGAAGACAGCGGACTCGCCACAGCCGGTTTTGCCGAGACCAACTGGAATGAGGCGCGCCGCTTCTTGCCGATCCTCGCGGCGCCGTTCTTTGCCGAAGTCCGCGGCGATGGCGGATCCTCGCCGGGGGATGACTCGCTGATCGAGCGCCTTGCCGAACTTGATCCCGAAGAGGCGCTGGCGCTGCTCAAGACCGTCGTTGCCGAAGAAGCTGCCGGCATTCTGCGTCTGCCGGCGGCCGGCATCGATCCGCTTCGGCCGCTTTCGG
>VAZR01000063.1 GCA_005888515.1 Alphaproteobacteria bacterium
CCTCGCCGCGCTGGTCACCGGCAGCCTGCGCCGCGTCCTCGGCAGCGTCACCCTGAACGACATCCTATCGAACAAGCGCGCGGCGATCATGGTGCAGATCCGCGACGACGTCGCCGAGCAGGCCAAACCCTTCGGCATCGAGGTCGTCGATGTGCGGCTGCGCCGGGCCGATCTGCCGGAGGAGAACAGCCAGGCGATCTATGCCCGCATGCAGTCCGAGCGTGAGCAGCAGGCCCGGCAATATCGCGGCGAGGGCGCCGAGGCGGCGCAAAATGTGCGCGCCAATGCCGAACGCGAGCGCACCGTCATCCTCGCCGAGGCGCAGCGAGACGCCCAGCGGGTGCGCGGCGACGGCGACGGCCAGTCGATCAAGATCTATGCCGACGCCTTTAATCAGGATAAGGAGTTCTTCGCCTTCTATCGCTCATTGCAAGCCTATCGCGAGGGGCTGAACGGCAAGGACACCTCTTTCGTGCTGTCGCCGGAGGGCAATTTCTTCCGCTTTTTCGGCGGCTGGGCGGGAGAGGGTGCGGCAGCAGGCGGAACTCCATCCGGCTCGGCGCCGCGAGCAACGCGATGAGCCCGGGCTCTGCCGGCCGACGGCCCGTTGCCCCCAATGCGCTAGCCCCGATTGACGGCATTCGCCGCGATTGATGCGGGATCTGGGGACGGCCCTCGCCCTCGTGCTGGTCATCGAGGGGATCCTCTACGCTCTATTTCCGGACGGAATGAAACGGATCGCCGCCCGGTCGGTGCTGGTGCCGCCGCAGGCCTTGCGCGCTGCGGGCTTGTTCGCCGCCTGTATCGGTGTCCTGTTGGTATGGTTATTGCGCCGCTGAGGGGGTTCGTTTGCGAGGGATCTGGCTTGCCGGCCGCTTCTCCCGTAATCTCGCGGCCAATCCAGCATGCCCGATGCGAAGCCAAGCGTCGCCGCCGGCTCGATCCGAGGAGTTGATCCAAGTGCCCTTGTTTTCGTTGAGGTTGCGGCATTCGGCGGTGGCCGCTATCGCCGCGCTGTTGCTCGTTCTTCCAGTCGGCTCCTCGCCAGCGGCGGCGCGGCCGGCCCCCGACAGCTTCGCCGATTTGGCCGACAAGCTGCTGCCCGCGGTCGTCAATATCTCGACGACGCAAACCTTGAAGCCGGAGAAACAGAAGGAGCGGGCCACGCCGGGCCGGCCGCAATTCCCGCCCGGCTCGCCTTTCGAGGAGTTCTTCAAGGATTTCTTCAAGGACCATGACGGCTCGCAAAGCGGCCGCCCCGAGGCAAAGCCGCGCAAAGCGACCTCGCTCGGCTCCGGCTTCGTGATCGACCAGACCGGCTACATCGTCACCAACAACCACGTCATCGCCGACGCCGACGAGATCACCGTCAAATTGCAGGACGACACCGAGATTAAGGCCGAGTTGGTCGGCCGCGATACCAAGACCGATGTCGCGATCCTGAAGGTCAAAACCACCAAGCCGCTGATCGCCGCAAAATGGGGCGACAGCGACAAGGCGCGGGTTGGCGATTGGGTGCTGGCGATCGGCAATCCGTTCGGTCTCGGGGGCAGCGTCACGGCCGGCATCCTGTCGGCGCGTCAGCGCGACATCAATTCCGGCCCTTACGATGATTTCCTGCAGACCGACGCGTCGATCAATCGCGGCAATTCCGGCGGGCCCATGTTCAACATGGACGGCGAGGTCATCGGCATCAACACGGCGATCTATTCGCCCTCGGGCGGCTCGATCGGCATCGGCTTCGCAATCCCTTCGAACCTCGCGAAGAATGTTGCCGCCGAGCTGATCCACGAGCCCGATCACACCGTGCATCGCGGCTGGCTCGGCGTGCGCATTCAGGCGGTGACCGACGAAATTGCAGAGAGCCTCGGCCTCGACAAGCCGAAAGGCGCGCTGGTCGCCAGCGTTAACGACAACGGCCCGGCGCAGACTGGCGGGGTTCAGGCCGGCGACGTGATCCTGACCTTCGACGGCAAGCCGGTCACAGACATGAAACACCTGCCGCGGCTCGTCGCCGAGACGCCGGTCGACAAGACCGTGCCGGTAACCGTGTGGCGCAAGCGGAAGGAGAACGCTCTGCAGGTCAAGGTCGGCAAGCTCGACGAGACCGAGCAGGTCGCCGCCAAGGAAACCCCGAAGAAAGCGGCCCCGAAAGACACCACGGGCACGGTTACGACACTGGGCCTGACGCTGTCCAACATCACCCCGGAATTTAAGGAAAAATTCTCGCTGGCCGATGATTCGAAAGGCGTCGTCGTCGTCGATGTCGTCAAGGACAGCCCGGCGGCGGAGAAGGGGCTGAAGGCCGGCGATGTGATCATTGAGGCGGCTCAGGAAGAAATAAAAAGCGCCACCCAGGTCGCCGGAAAGATCGACGACGCGAAAAAGGCTGGCCGCAAATCGATCCTGCTGTTGGTCGAGCGCCAGGGCGATCTGCGCTTTATCGCGCTCCGCCTCGATCAGAGCTGATCCGGGCGGAGGTCAGGGCTCGACGATCTCTTCCAACCGGTATCCCTGCGCGTAAAGCACGCCGGTCAGATCGGCGTGATCGAGTCGCCAGCGCGAGACGGCGGCGACCGCCGGCTTGGCATGAAAGGCGACGCCGAGCCCGGCGGTTTGCAGCATCGGCAGATCGTTGGCGCCATCGCCAATTGCCAGCGTAGCCTCCAACGCCACTCCATTTTGCCGCGCCAGTTCGAGGAGCGTGTCCCGCTTCGTGTCGCGGGTCAGGATGGGCGCCGCCACGGTACCGGCGATCTTGCCCTCGGCGATGTCGAGCCGGTTGGCGACGACTTGTTCGAACCCCAACCCGGCGGCGATCCGCTCGGCGAAGACCGTGAACCCGCCCGAGACGAGCGCCGTCCGCACCCCGGCCGCACGCAACGTCGCGAGCAACGCCCGCGCCCCGGGCATCAGCCGGATGCGGGCCGCGGCCTCGTCGAGCACCGTCGCCGGGAGGCCTTTCAGCAAAGCGACGCGTTCAGCGAGCGCGGCAGTCAAATCGAGCTCGCCATTCATCGCGCGCCGAGTGATCTCGGCGACATGAGCGCGGAGCCCGACAAATTCCGCCAGCTCGTCGAGCATCTCGTTTTCGATGATCGTCGATTCGAGATCGGCGACAAAAACCCGCTTGCGGCGTCCCTCGGCCGGCTGCACCAGCACATCGATGGCCGCATCACCGATCGCCTGCCGCGCGGCGGTCTCGGCCTGCATTGCATCGCCGCCGCTGAGGAGAAGATCGCAGGCCCGGCCTGGCGCGAGCCAATCCGGCTCGGCGGCCGCTAACGCAGCGCGGATCTCGCCAACGCGATGCGCCAGAACCGTCTCGGCGCCCACGCCAGCAATGAGGATCATGACTAGGCTCAACTCGCACCTTTGTCCGCAGAGGGCTGCATGTGCATCCGGCGTGCTTCGAGACGCGCTCCTGCTGGAGCGCTCCTCAGCATGAGGTTTGGTTGTTCATGGCATAAAGAAAAAACCTCATCCTGAGGAGCCGCCGCAGGCGGCGTCTCGAAGGACTCACGGAGCCGATCCCACGATCGCCGCGATGCATTCACCAAAGGACCAGCCGGTCGTCATCATCGCCGGGCCGACCGCCAGCGGCAAATCGGCGCTGGCGCTCGAATTGGCGGCGGCGTTCGGCGGCATCATCATCAACGCCGACAGCCAGCAGATCTATCGCGATCTGCGGATCCTAAGCGCACAGCCCGATGCTGCCACGATGCGCCGCGCGCCGCATCGCCTCTACGGCTTTCTCGATGCAGCGGAGCGCGGCTCGGTCGCGATCTGGCGCGAGCGGGCATTGGCGGAGATCGCGGCGGCCGGGACGGGAGACCTCCTGCCGTTCCTGGTCGGCGGCACCGGGCTGTATTTGCGAGCATTACAGCGCGGGCTGGCACCGGTACCAACGATCCCGGCGGCGATCCGCGCCGAAGCTGCCGCGCTCTATGACGCGCTCGGCGGCACCGCATTCCGCGAGCGGCTCGCGGCGCTCGATCCGGCGGCAGCGAGCCGGCTGCCCGCCGGCGACCGGCAGCGACTGTTGCGCGCCTGGGAGGTGGTTCGCGCTACCGGGCGGACGCTCGACGAATGGCAGCGGCGCGCCCCCGGCCCGGCCCCGCTGCGCTTCGCGACGATCCTGATCATGCCGCCGCGCGAGGCGCTTTACGCCGCCTGCGACCGCCGCTTTGTGGCGATGATTGCGGACGGGGCGCTCGACGAAGCACGGGCGCTCATGGCTCGTGGGCTGCCATCCGATCTGCCGGCCACGCGCAGCGCGCGACCCGCCGTTACGCCAAACGACAGATGACCTGGTTCCGTCACCAAATAGTGGCGGATCTCGTCTTTGATCAGCAATTTTCGGCAAGGATGTCGAGGCAGGCCAATGATTTTATTGCCCAGTTCCTGTTGACCCACCCAGCATAGCTCACTAGGGTGCCAGCCCCCCGTATCGGCCGTGGCCGGACCGAGCGGAAGGATTTGCCGATACTTTAATCGAGGAGACGGTCATGTCGGCCGAGCCGATTTGTGGAGCGGATATGGTCATCAAGGCGCTCGTCGATCAGGGCGTCGATGTCGTATTCGGCTACCCCGGCGGCGCGGTCCTGCCGATTTACGACTCGCTGTTCAAGCAGAACGCGGTGCGGCACATCCTGGTGCGCCAGGAAGGCGGCGCGGTGCATGCCGCCGAAGGCTACGCCCGTTCGACCGGCAAGGTCGGCGTCGTTCTGGTGACGAGCGGACCCGGCGCCACCAATGCGGTGACCGGCCTGACCGACGCGCTGATGGATTCGGTGCCGATCGTCTGCCTGACCGGCCAAGTGCCGACGCATCTGATCGGCAATGATGCCTTTCAGGAAGCCGACACGACCGGCATCACCCGGCCCTGCACCAAGCACAATTACCTGATCAAGGACGTCAACGACCTCGCGCGCATCATGCACGAGGCGTTTTACGTCGCGAAGAGCGGCCGGCCCGGGCCGGTGGTCGTCGATCTGCCGAAGGACGTGCTGTTCGCGCTGGGAAACTACATCGGCCCGGAACAGGTCACGCATAAAACGTACCGCCCGCAGACCAAACCGGATCCGGCGCGGATCGCCGAAGCGGTCAAGATGATCGCGGCGGCCAAGAAGCCGCTGTTTTACGGCGGCGGCGGTCTGATCAATTCCGGCCCCGAGGCCTGCGCCCGCTTCACCGAATTCGTCCGCCTCGTCGATGCGCCCTGCACGCTGACCCTGATGGGGCTCGGCGCCCTGCCGGCGAGCGATCCGCATTTCCTCGGCATGGTCGGCATGCACGGCATGTACGAGTCGAATATGGCGATGCACGACTGCGACGTGATGATCGCGGTCGGCTCGCGCTTCGACGACCGGGTGACCGGTAGGCTCAACGCGTTCTCGCCGGGCTCCAAGAAGATCCACGTCGATATCGACCCCTCCTCGATCAACAAGAACGTCCGGGTCGACCTGCCGTTGATCGGCGATTGCAACGAGGTGCTGGACGCGCTGCTGAAGGCGTGGCGCAAGGCCTCGCCGCACAGCGACGGCAAGGCGCGCAACGCGTGGTGGCGCCAGATCGATGCGTGGCGGGCGCGCGACTGCCTGCGCTACGACC
>VAZR01000064.1 GCA_005888515.1 Alphaproteobacteria bacterium
CACCCTGTCGCCGCTCGCGGTTGCGGGACGCGACCGTTTCAAGCGCGGCCTCCTGGTCCACAAGCTATTGCAGAGCCTGCCCGAGCTGCCGGCCGAGCAGCGCGAAACGGCGGCGCGGCGGTTTCTGGCTCTGCCGGTGCATGGTCTCGATCCGGAGGAGCAGGCCGAGATCTGCCGCGAAACATTGGCCGTGCTGGCTGCCCCGGGATTCGCCGAATTGTGGGGCGCCGACGCGCAGGCCGAGGTGCCGGTCGTCGGGCTGATTGGCGGGCATGCCCTGTCCGGCCAGATCGATCGGCTGGTCGTGACGCCGCAGCGTGTGCTGATCGTCGATTACAAGACATTGCGCCCGCCGCCCGCCACCGAAGACGAGGTGCCGGCGCTTTATTTGCGGCAGCTGGCGACCTATCAGGCCGCCCTCGCGCGGATCTATCCCGACCGGCCGGTGAGCTGTGCCCTGCTGTGGACCGAAGGGCCGCGGCTGATGCCGATCAGCCCTGCGCGGCTCGCCGAGCACCTCCCCGGCAACCTGCCTTGACGCCGGATTTTGCGCTCCCCTAATGTCACGCAGCTAGAGGCGAAAGGATCTCGCACATGAAGCCGACAGCCGTCAGCGACGGCGAGTTTGACAATGTGGTGCTGCGCGCCACCGAGCCGGTCCTCGTCGACTTCTGGGCCGAATGGTGCGGGCCCTGCAAGATGGTGGCGCCATTCCTCGACGACCTCGCGACCGACATGGAAGGACGGGTGACCGTCGCCAAGGTCAATATCGACGAGAACCCGCAAACGCCGCGCAAATACGGGGTGCGCGGCATCCCGACGATGATCCTGTTCAAGGGCGGCCAAGTGGCGGCGACCAAGATCGGCGCGCTGCCGAAGAGCAAGCTTTACGAATGGGTCGAATCGGTCCTGTAACGGCCGATCGTCTCCTGCGACAAACCCTGCTAGTCCCGGGCAGCCCCGTCTATAATTCACCACGAAGACACGAAGAGCACGAAAGCGATAAGAGCGCTGCAATCTTCGTGGCCTTCGTGTCTTCGTGGTTTTGCTGCGCTTCGCGCGAAGACGTGGGTGCCCGGCATAAAGCCGGGCACGGGGTGTTGGCGCCGGAAACGTCAGCCGTTTTCGGCCAGGACGATGCCGGCGAAATGCAGCGAACCGCAGATCAGTACGCGTGCCGGCCCGGGTTGTTGCACGATGTCATCCAGCGCGGCGGCGATTGACTCTGCTTTGTGCGCGGCGATACCGACGGACGTCGCCGATTTAACGATTTCGGCGGCGGGGTGCGGGTTCTCCTCGCCGGGGATCGTGACCGCCCGCAGGGTCCGCGTGTGCCTTGCCAGCGGCTTCAGGAAACCGCTGGCGTCCTTAGTCTTCAGCATGCCGACGATCAGATCCAGCGGGCGGTCGTGCCAGCCCTGCGCGACATCGGCGATGATGTGGCCGGCAGCGGGGTTGTGGCCGCCATCGAGCCATAATTCCCAGCCCTCCGGCAGGATGTCGATCAGCGGCCCATGGCCGAGCCGCTGCATGCGCGCCGGCCAGTCGATATGGCGCAGCCCCTCGGCGATCGCCGCGGCCGACAGCGAGAATTGCGGCAATTGTTCGAGACAGGCGATCGCCGTGCCGGCATTGGCGATCTGGTGGACGCCCGGTAATGACGGCAACGGCAGATCGAGTTGCCAGCGCGGACCTTCGTAGCGCATGCCGCTTTCGCCCTCACCCGGCGTCGGCCTACGGCCTCCGCCACCCTCTCCCGCGGTGCGGGAGAGGGAAGCAACAGGGTCGCATCGCCACTCGTGGCGCCAACGGAAGAGCGGCGCGCCTATGGCGTTGGCGCGCGCCTCAATGACCGCCTCGGCGCCGTCGGGCTGCGGGCCGATGATGGCCGCGACCTCCGGTTTCAGGATCCCGGCTTTCTCGCCGGCGATCGCCGCGACGGTGTCGCCGAGAAAGGCCTGGTGATCGAGCGAGATCGGGGTGATTGCGGTGGCGGCGGGATGGCGGATCACATTTGTCGTATCGACCCGGCCGCCGAGCCCGACCTCCAGCAGCACGACATCCGCCGGAGTGCGGGCAAACGCGAGGAACGCGGCCGCTGTCGTGATCTCGAAAAACGTGATCGGCTCGCCACGGTTGGCGCGTTCGCATTCTTCCAGCAGTTCGAGCAGCGCATCCTCCTCGATCAGCCGGCCGGCGAGCCGGATGCGCTCGTGAAATCGGACGAGATGCGGCGAGGTATAGGCATGGACGCGGTATCCGCCGGCTTCGAGGCAGGCGCGCAGCGTCGCGACGGTCGAGCCCTTGCCGTTGGTGCCGGCGACGTGCACCGCCGGCGGCAGCCTGTCCTGCGGATTGCCGAGCACGGTCAGCAACCGCTCGATGCGGCCCAAGGATAGGTCGATCTTTTTCGGGTGCAGCTGCATCAGGCGCGCCAGCACCCGATCACTGCCGACCATTATCTTACTCCGCTGCTTTGGACGTGGGGACGGCCGGCAAAACGGCCTCGCCGCGCACCGGCTCGCGCAGCAATGACAGAATGCGCGCCAACGTCATGTGCAGTTCGCTGCGCGGCACGACCTGATCGATCATGCCGTGCTCGTGCAGGTATTCGGCGCGCTGAAATCCTTCCGGCAATTTCTCGCGGATCGTCTCCTCGATGACCCGGGCGCCGGCAAAGCCGATGATCGCGTCGGGTTCGGCCAGGGTGATATCGCCGATCATCGCCAGCGAAGCGGAAACGCCGCCGGTCGTCGGATCGGTCAGGACGACGATGTAGGGCAGACCGGCCTCCTTGACCAGGTCGGCGGCGAGGATCGTGCGCGGCATCTGCATCAACGACAGGATACCCTCCTGCATGCGCGCGCCGCCCGAGGCCGGCACGACGATCAGCGCCGCCTCGCGCTCGACGGCGCGGCGCGCCGCAGCGACTATCGCCTCGCCGACCGCAATCCCCATCGACCCGCCCATGAAGGCGAAATCGAACGCCAGGATGATCGCGGCATTGCCGCCGATCCGGCCTTGCGCGAGCGCCACCGCATCGCTGTTGGCGCCCAGCGCCGCCTGCCCCTCGCGCAACCGATCGGTGTAGCGCTTGCGGTCACGAAAGCGCAGCGGGTCTTGCGCCACCTTCGGCGTCTCGATCTTCTCGAAAACCGCATCGTCGAACAGGATCTTGAAGCGCGCCTCGCTGCCGATCCGGAAATGGTGGCCGCAATGGCGGCACACTTCGAGATTGGCCGCCAGCTCGCGGTGGAACAGCATCTGCTCGCAAGACGGGCATTTGCGCCACAGATTGTCCGGCACGTCCTTGCGCGTCAGCGCCCGGATCTTCGGCAGCACGTAATTGGTCAGCCAGTTCATCGGCGGCGATCATAGCGATGCCGTGTTGGGGCGCGAAGTGCGCCTTCGAGCGCAGGGCCACGACGGTTTTTTTTACGCGCCGCTGTTCCTGGCAAGCGCCGCGACCGGATGAATGCCGATCAACACCTTGGAAAGAGGGACATTTTTGCCCGCGATCGGCAGTCGAAAAACGGCGAAATAACAGCGGCGGAACAGCGAGATAACAGCACGGATATCAGCGATAAAAAAGCAACACAGAGGCCGCAATATTCCGGCCCTGAGATGGACAAGTTTAAAATGTCATGCTATATTGAGTGCACGGGTTTACGATCGCCAGCTTTTCTCCAACGCGGAGAGCGCCGATCCGGATTGCAGTGTGCGCCTCTCATATCACAATAATCCGGATTTGTCAAGTACGAAATGCGAAAATCGGGAAGAAAGACCCCTGATGCTCAACTTCGCCGCGCGGTCCGGAC
>VAZR01000065.1 GCA_005888515.1 Alphaproteobacteria bacterium
AAGCGCCGCCGGCGTGCAGTCGCAGCGCGCCGCGCTGCTGGTCGAGATCGAAACCGACAACGGCATCGTCGGGATCGGCGAGGCCGGGATCGGGGCGGGGTCACTGCGAGCGCTATCGAGAAGGCACTCAAGCCGCTGCTGATCGGCGAGGACCCGCTGCTGATCGAGCATCTCTGGCAGAAGATGTTCGCGCGCACCCGGCAATACGGCCGGCGCGGGCTCGTCATGCAGGCGATCAGCGGCATCGACATCGCGCTGTGGGACATCGCCGGCAAGCGCCGGCGAGGCCGAGGGCTACCGCGCCCGTGGCTTCAAGGGCATGAAGATGAAGATCGGCCGCAACCCATCGACCGGAACGCATTTGCGCCAGCTGATCGGCCAGGCCGAGTTCTGCGAGGTTGATCCTAGCGAAGATCTGGCGCGGGTCGCGGCGGTGCGCCAGGCGCTCGGGCCGCAGGGCAAGCTGATGGTCGATGTCAACTGCGCCTGGAGCCCCGATTTCGCGATCGAGATGGGCCGCGCGATGGAGGCTCAGAAGCTCTATTGGATCGAGGAGCCGGTCGCGACCGATGACATCGACGGCAGCGCGCGGGTCGCCGATGCGCTCACGACGCCGATCGCCGGGTATGAGACCGAGATGGGGCTGTACGGGTTCCGCCAGCTGATCGATTGCGGTGCCGTAGACATCGTGCAGCCCGACATCGCCTGGTCGGGCGGGTTTTCCGAGGGCCGCCGCATCGCCGCCTATGCCCAGGCGCATCACAAGATGGTGGCGCCGCACGCGTTTGCCGGCGCGGTATTGCTGGTCGCTTCGCTGCATTTCGCGGCGGCCGCCCCGAATGGGTTGCTGCTCGAATGGGACCAGAACCCGAATGCGCTGCGCGACGAGCTGTTGAAGGAGCCGCTGCGGCTCGAGAATGATGGCACGGTCAGGCCGCCGGAGCGGCCGGGGCTCGGCATCGAGCTCGACCGCGCCGCGGTCGAGCGCTACCGGAGCGGGTGATCGGCCCAGCCGATCACGCGACTTCGTTCAGCAGGTCAGCGATCGACAACGGCTTCAGGTAGTTGCGTTCGAAATCAACGAGGGCCGAAAGCGCCTCGACGTCGCGGATGACGACGACTTTGTCTTTGATACATACGAGATTGTCATCTCGCAGGCTGCGCAACACCTGGTTCACGTAGGGGATGCTGAGACCAAGCGCGTCGGCGATCAGCTCCTGGGTTAATGGCAGGTAAAACGAGCGCTCATCGGCGAGCTTGACGGCCTGCAACCGTGTTAAAAGCTCGAGCAGGAAATGGCCGACCCGTTCAAGGGCGGTGCGCCGACCGACCGCGATCAGGTGCTCGGCATAGATCGCCGCCTCGCACGAAAATGACCAGAAGAGTTTTGCCGCCAGTTGCGGATGAGTGTGAAACATGTTGATGATTCGCGCGAATGGAACCGGCGATGCCCACAGGTCGGTAAGGGTTCTGATCGAGTACAGGGCGCTCTCGAAAAAGCAGCCGGGCACGCCCGCGATATCACCGGGCAGCACGAGGTTCAGGACGTGACGCCGCCCATCGCGCAGAATGCGATAGCGCATCGCGACGCCCTGCATGACGATGAACAGCTTCCGATAGCTTCTACCTTCGACGATGATTTCCTGACCGCGCCGGTAAAACTGGCTGCCGGATTGCAGATCTCGCAACAGCGGCAACTCGTTCGCCGCGAGCGGGATTGACTGGGAAAGTTTTTGAGTCAGCGGTCCCGTTGCGCCCGGCCTGGCGGGCAGCACTACAGATCCCATCTTCCCCTCCCGTTCGTTCTTTTCCGCCGCGACCGTTGGATCGGCACGCTCCGGCGGCTTTCCGGCTGTCGTTTCGCGTCAGCAAGCGCCGCCGAATGGCAACCAGCTTCGACCAAGCTGGGTGCCGCGGCAAGCCGGCCATAGGGCAGTGGCACCTACCCTTCAGGTATCTGAATCAACTGCCGCAACGACAGGTTCGCGCATCGCGTGGAGTATCTCCCCGGTATGCCAACCAGCAGGTTCGTTTATCGTCGAGGGGAGCGCGTGCAAAAAATTAAAGGAGGGACTTCGGAGCGCAAAACTGTGACCAAAATGACGCAAACAATCTAAAACGCGTGAATTCAACCAAGGTTGCGTTGACGATTGCGTGAAGTTGGAAGTTGAGTGGCTCTGACGCAGGCCCTTTTTGAGACCTGCGGAAAGAACACGGTGAATTAGGGGACGCGACATGTCTACGAAACGGCGCGCCGGCATCGTTCCGGCGATCGGGCAGACTTTGCCTATATTTGCCCTTACAACCGGCCTCTCTGTGGCGCACGCCGATGAACTGGCCGATCTGCGCGCCAATCAGGAGCTTCTCCAACGGCGAGTCGACCAATTGGCGCAGGCCGGGCCTGCCGCATTTCCGGCGCCTCCGGGTCCCGGCGGGCCGGTCATGACCGGCAGCTTCCCGCGCTCGTTCGTGATCCCGGGCACCGAGGTCTCGCTCCGCGTCGGCGGCCAGGGCGTCGGGTCGGTGCTGTGGTATCTGAAGGGCCATGCCACTGGCGGCGCGCTCAATGGCCAGGGCAGCATGAACGAGACGTTCATGGACGGGCAGGGCGGCACCGGCAATCTGCCGTCGATCCCGCTCAATACCCATACTTTTGGGGTTGGCAGCGCGGTCGGCAGCGCCAACGCGCCGGCCGGCTTCGCCCACTCGCGCAGCTCGAACTGGAATTTCTCTGGTAAGCAGACCCGCTTCTTCTTCGATGCCCGCACACCGAGCCCCTATGGCCAGGTGAAGGCCTACATCGAGATGGATTTCTCCGCCTCGAACACCAACACGATCCTCAACGCCAATGCCGGCGTGACCAACGGCTATATCCCGCGCCTCCGCCAGGGCTACGCGACCCTTGGCGGGTTGCTGATGGGGCAGACCACCGGCACCTTTGTCGACAACGACGCTAATCCCGAGCTGCTCGATATCGGTGGTACTACGGGCGCGTCCGGACGGGCGCGATCGCCGATGGTCCGCTACACCTACCCGCTGCCTTACGGTATGACGGTTGCGGCGGCGGCCGAGAACCCCAATGCGGATTTTTCCGGCCCGTTTGGAGAATTTGGAACCGACACCAACCAGATCCCGAGCGAAGCCAGTTGCGCCGCCTTAACGCAGACGGCGTTGACCACGACCACCACCAACGCGGCGACCAACATCACCAATGCCTGCCTCGGCAACGCCGCTTTCTTCAACGCCGGGCAGAATTTGGCCCCCGATTTTGTCGCGCGGTGGCGAATCGACCAGCCCTGGGGCCACATCCAGGTGGGGACGGTGGTGCGCGACATCACCCTCAATGACGGCATGTTCCTGACCCGCAGCTGGATCGGTTATGGCGTCTCGCTGTCGGGCAATTTCTTTACCTGGGGCAAGGACAATTTGACCTGGGGCGTCGCCGCCGGCGACGGCATCGGGCAGATGATCAGCAAGGGGGCTGCCGGTGCGGTAGCTACCAACTTCGGCGGCGCGCTGCTTGGCCAGACCTTCACCGCGGTCGATAGCCGGTCGTTCTTCACGACTAATCGGAGACTCTACGACTCGGCCGTGTCGGGCACGACGATCACCGCTTTCGGCGCCCGCATCGGTTACCAGCATTGGTGGACGCCGCAGCTGCGCTCGACGATCGATTTCAGCATGAGGCATGCCGATATCAGCACCTTTTATGTCCCAGCCTCGGGCCGCAACAGCAATGACAAGGAGCTGAACCTGGCGCATGCCAATTTGATCTGGAGCCCGGTGGCGTTTGTCGATCTCGGCATCGAAGGCGCCTGGGGGCATCGCGTCACCGTCGGCAATCAGAGAGGCGACGCCTGGACCCTGCAGTCATCTCTGAAGTTCCGCTTCTAGTCTCGCGGCTGAGGCCAGATGACATAGCGAGCAAAGGAGCGGTGTAATGATCCGAGTGATCGATGGGCTCCCGGAAAATGTCGTCGGCATTGTGGCTAAGGGGCGGGTCACCGCGGAGGACTGTGACAAAATCCTGAGACCGGTGATGCAGACCTCGCTGAAGCATGACAAGGTGCGACTCTATTACGAGATCGCCTCGCGCCTGCCGGCCGCCAATTGGGATGATCTAAGGCTTGGGGTCGACCGAATGCCCCAATGGGAGCGGGTGGCAGTCGTTACCGATGTCGGCTGGATCAGACATACCGTGAAGGCGCTGCGGTTTCTCATCGGTAGCGAGATCCGCGTCTTCACGACGTCCGAGGCCGGAGACGGGCTGGCCTGGATCCGGTCGCATTAAGTCGGGGGCTGTTCGGCGGCTACCCAGCGACCTCGGTAATCGCGGATAACGCGCTGAGGAACGCCGCCAGCGCGGTCAGTAAAGCGGCCGATTTGTTGAG
>VAZR01000066.1 GCA_005888515.1 Alphaproteobacteria bacterium
GATCGTCCGGCCCGCGCAACAGCCGCAGCCGGCCTTCGCCGATCTCCCAGGCCGGGTTCATATAGAGCAGCACGGTGATCAGCTTGGTCGCGGTGTCGGTGTGGATGCGGCCATCCTTGCCGTCGCTGTGGCCGCGCAAGGTGATCATCGTCGGGCGGCCTGCGAGGTCGATCGCGAATTTACCCTCGATCGCGCGGCGCATCGCCTCGCCTTCGAGCTCCTCGGCAAGTTGCTGGAACGCCGCCCCGCCGTGCCGGCCGGCGAGCGGGAAGCTGCCGTGATGGCCGAGCGAGGGAAAATCGGCGATCACGCCGGGCACATGCTCGGGCCGCACAAAATCCTCGACGATGACGAAGTCGAACGGGTCGTGCTGCAGCGGGCTCGCCCGCAGCTTGTCGAGGTCGAGCAGGCTCAGAACCGCCTCCGTCGCCATTGCGCCGCGGCATCATCGCCGATTTCGGGCCCGGCACGTCAAGCTACTGCATCGGTATTCCGCGTCCTTCGAGACGCACCCTTCGGGTGCTCCTCAGGATGAGGTTGGTTTTTGGTGGCATTAATGGAGATTCCCGGAATTATGCAGGTGTGTGTCCCAAGCCGGGCTGCGGCGGGGCAAAATTCGAGAATCATTTGAATCACTTGCGGGACCGGAAATGGCGCAGGCGTTTCGATCATGGCGGCAGACCTACCGCCACAAATGGCAAGAGAAATTCCGCGAGAAGTTTGAGCGCGACATGATCGAGCGGAAAGACACATCATTCTTCGTCGGCACGATGCACCAGCATCCGAGTAGCTGGATCATTGTCGGGCTTTTCTATCCGCCGAAACCCGCTCCGGGCGGTTTATTCGATGTCTAAAGAACCCCCCGCCGAAGCGGGGGATAAGTCTGGGAGACCGATATGGGCATCGGCCTCGCTGACCCTCATGCTCCTAAAGGCACAAACAGTCCTTAACCTGCGTTAATCGCAAGTTGGGTCACACACCTGCATAATTCCGGAGATCCCTCGTCCTGAGCGCGAGCGAAGCGAGCAGTCGAAGGACGCACTGCCTGCGTCCAGGGAGTCGTAGGGCGGGAAAGCGCAGCGTATCCCGCCATCCAGGCTCCAGCATGCGGAAAGACGTGGCGGAATGCGCCGCGCTTTTCGGCCCTACTTTGCTCGCGGCACCGCCATTTCGCGCTCGCCGCCGCGCTGGCGGCGGGTGTAGAGGTAGCCGCTCTCCGCAACCGTGGTTTGGGTGCCATGGAACAGCGCTGGGGCCTGCCCCTGATCGCCTGGCCGTCGCGGCTGCGCCCGAATCTGTGGGATTTGGCGGCGCTGCCGTTGGTGCTTGGCGCGCTGGCGCTGGTCGCCTGGGGCGGCATGGCGATGGGGGCGCACTACCAGCTCGGGGAGCCGTTGTCGATCAGCCTCGACCCGTGGCGGCTGCCGGAATACGCGCTGCGCACCGTGTTGCGGATGGCGGCGGCTCTCGTCGTGTCGCTAGCCTTCAGCTTCCCGTATGCGGCGCTGGCGGCGAAGAGCCGGCAGGCCGAAAAGATCCTGATCCCGGTGCTCGACATTTTGCAGTCGGTGCCGGTCCTCGGTTTTTTGTCGATCACCGTGACCGGGTTTATCGCGCTGTTCCCGGGGCGGCTGCTCGGCGTCGAATGCGCCGCGATCTTCGCGATCTTTACCTCGCAAGCCTGGAATATGACGTTCAGCCTATACCAGTCCTTGCGCACCGTACCGGTCGAGCTGACCGAGGCGGCGCGGATGTACCACCTCTCGGCGTGGCAGCGGTTCTGGCGATTGGAGGTGCCGCACGGCGTGCCGCCGCTGATCTGGAACATGATGATGTCGGTATCGGCCGGGTGGTTTTTTGTCGTCGCGTCGGAAGCGATCACGGTCAGCGGCCAATCGATCCTGCTGCCCGGGATCGGGTCCTATATCGCGACGGCGATCGACCAGCGCGACCTCGGCGCGATCGGTTATGCGTTGCTCGTCATGCTCGTCGTGATCCTGCTCTACGACCAGCTCCTGTTCCGACCGCTCTTGGCCTGGTCGCGCAAGTTCCGCAGCGACGCCGATGCCGAGGAATACGATGTCCGGCCGTGGTTTCTCCTGGTCATGCAGCGGGCGCGCTTCTTCGACCTGCTGCAATCGACTGTGCTGGCGCTCAACCGCAGCCTCGACCGCGCCATCGTTGCGGGCTCGCGCCACTGGATGCCGGCACGCGAGACGCAACCGCCTTCCGCGGCGGCGATCCGGCTGTTCGACCTCGGCTTGCTGGCGGTGGCGAGCGCGGCGGTGGTGTGGCTGGTTGCCTTTGTCCGCCAAGACGTCTCGGCCGACGAGATCGGCTGGGTCGTTCTGCTGGGGGCGCTGACGGCGCTGCGTGTGGTCATCCTGATCGCGCTTGCTTCGCTGATCTGGGTGCCGATCGGGGTATCGATCGGGCTCAGGCCGCAGATCGCCGAGCGGGTTCAGCCGATCGTGCAGTTCCTCTCGGCGTTTCCCGCCAATCTGCTGTTTCCGGCGGCGGTCGTGCTGATCCTGCGGTTCGATCTTAACCCGGAGATCTGGCTGAGCCCGCTGATGATCTTGGGCACGCAATGGTACATCCTGTTCAACGTCATCGCCGGTACCGCGGCATTACCGGCCGAGCTGAAGCTGGTGGCGAGCAATCTCGGCGTCCGGCGCTGGCTGTGGTGGCGGCGCATCATGCTCCCCGCGATCTTTCCGGCTTATGTAACCGGCGCGGTCACCGCCGCCGGCGGGTCGTGGAACGCCAGCATCGTCGCCGAGGTCGTGCAGTGGGGCGACACGACCTTGCACGCCACCGGCATCGGCGCCTACATCGCGGAATACACCGCGGCCGGCGATCCGGCCCGGATCGCGCTCGGCATCGGCGTGTTGTGCCTCTATGTTATCGCCTTCAACCGGCTCCTGTGGCATCGGCTCTACGAGCTGTCCATCGAGCGGCTGAGACTCGACTGAATCGGGACTTGATTGATGAGCCTTGTTGCCGAGCGCCTGACGACAAGCTCGACGACCGCGCCGCCGCTGCGGGCGATCGGCCTCAGCAAGACGTACCGGACGCCGGACCATATCGGGCGGCTGGTCCTCGGTTCGGTCGACTTCACGCTGCGGGAAGGCGAGATCGTCGCGATCCTCGGCAAGTCCGGCGCGGGCAAATCGACGTTTCTGCGCATCCTCGCCGGGTTGTTGGCGCCGAGCGCGGGGCGGGTCGAATACCGCGGCGAGCCGGTCATCGGGCCGGTGCATGGCATCGCGATGGTGTTCCAGAGCTTTGCGCTGTTCCCGTGGCTGACGGTGCTCGGAAATGTCGAACTGGGGCTGGAGGCGCAAGGAGTGTCGGCCGCCGAGCGGCGGCGGCGCGCGGTCGAGGCAATCGATGTGATCGGGCTTGACGGGTTCGAGACCGCCTATCCGAAGGAACTGTCGGGCGGCATGCAGCAGCGCGTCAGCTTTGCCCGCGCGCTTGTCGTCAACCCCGATATCCTGTTGCTCGACGAGCCGTTCTCGCAGCTCGACGTCTTGACCGCCGAGACGCTGCGCAACGATCTGCTCGATTTGTGGGTCGAGCGGCGGATCCCGACCAAAGGCATCGTCATCGTCTCGCACAATATCGAGGAGGCGGTCGACATGGCCGACCGCATCCTGATCTTTTCGAGCGACCCCGGCCGGATCAGCGCCGAGGTGCCGGTGCATCTGCCGCATCCGCGCTCGCCGGAGGATCCGGTGTTCCGGCAGATCGTCGACCAGGTCTATACGCTGCTGACGACGGTGCCGGGCCGCGATGCGCGGCGCGGCGCGAAGCCGGAACCGATCGGCGTCGGCTACCGGCTGCCGGACGCCCCGGTGCAGCAGCTCTCCGCGCTGCTCGAAAAGCTTGGCGAGGAGCCCTATAACGGCCGCGCCGATCTGCCCCATCTGGCCGATGAAGAGAATTTGACGACAGACGAGCTGCTGCCGCTGCTCGAACTGCTGCAATTATTGGGCTTCGCCAATGTCAGCGGCGGCGACATCGAACTGACGATGGCCGGGCGGCGCTATGCCGAGGCCGACATGCTGAGCCGCAAGCAGATCTTCGCCGAAGCGCTGATCAAGCAGGTGCCGCTCGCCGCCCATATCCGCCGCGTGCTCGACGAGCGGCCGGGTCACCGCGCACCGGCGGCCCGCTTCCTGCGCGAGCTCGAAGACCATCTATCGGAAGAAGAAGCCGAGCGGGTGCTCGATACTGTCATCAACTGGGGCCGGCACGCCGAGATCTTCGCCTATGACGACGACGACCGGGTGCTGAGCCTGGAGAATTTCTGAGGCCCATTATGACACCCAAGGCGAGGTGTTCAGGAGCCGCCGGGCTGGAAATTGCTATGGGCGACCGCCGGCCGCGGGAAGTAGCTGCGGGCGACGGCTGGGCGCCCGGCGTCGGGCGGATACAGCCACACGACAAAGGTGTTGCGGCGATAGCCGCCGCTGACCTCGCCGCCGCCGCCGAGGACCTGGTTGTCGAGCGGCAGGACCTTGGCATAGGCCTCCGTCCCGGAGGCTAGAGCCACATCGGCGTCGTTGTGCAGATCGTCGATATAGCTGTCGACATGGATGTGATACCGGCCCGGCGGCACATCACGATAAAAGGCGCCCCCCGGCTCCGACACGCCGGCGACCGCGCCGTTCAAGCGGATATAGGCCTGGGCCATCACGTCGTTCGGGTTCAGGTCGCGGTAGAACCAGATGCGCGCCATGCCGGGCGGGATCGGCGTCGCCAGATAGGGGCCGGCCGGCGGCGCGGCGCTGCTCGTTGCCGCGCTCAGCAACAACACGAAACCGAGGGCGAATGGCAGATGATTGACGAGCCGGCTGATCATCGCGGTCATTGCAGTCACCTCGCTGGCACGGCGGCGGTCAGCATGCCGCCGCTACCGTAAAATACGCTTCTGGCGATCGCCGGCCAGGCTACCTCGCGCGGATAGAGCCAGAGATAGAAACTGTTGCGGTGATAGCCGCCGCCGAACTCGCCGCCGCCTTCCTCGTAATTGTCGAGCGGCACGACCCGCGCATAGATTTGCGCACCGGGCGGCACATCGACGAGCTTGGTCTGATTGCCATCGTTGACATAGCTCTCTACCGAGATCTGATGCCGCCCCGCGGCAACATCGCGATACGAGGCGCCGCCGGGCACCGAAACGGCGGCAATCGCGCCATCGACCCGAATGTAGGGGCTCGCCATCGGCTCGTTCGGGTTCTGATCGCGATAGAACCAGATCCGCGCCTGCTGGACCGGCACCGGCGAGATCGCGACCGCGCCGGTCAACGGCAGCCCCGGCCCGCACCCCGCCAAGAGCACGAGCAGACCGCCCGCGCCGGCCAGCAACACGATCGGCCAGGCGGCTTCGAACGGATAGAGCCAGACATAGAAGGTGTTGCGGTGATAACCGCCGCCACCGCGCCCGCCACCACCGCCCTCGATCCAATTGTCGTTCGACACGACCTTGGCGAAGATCGTGGCGCCAGGCGGCAGATCGACATCGCGGGTCTGACCGAAATCGACGCCGTAGCTGTCGACGCTGAGGTGATAATGCCCGGGCGGCACATCGCGGTAGAACGAGCCGCCCGGCATCGAAACGCCGGCTACCGCGCCGTTCAGCCGGACATAAGGGGTGGCCTGGCTCGAATAGGGCGCCATCTCGCGATAGAACCAGATCCGCGCCATCCCGGCCGCCGGCGCCGATGTCGCGGCAG
>VAZR01000067.1 GCA_005888515.1 Alphaproteobacteria bacterium
AGGATCGGGCGCGGCAGGCGCTCGAGCGCCGCGACCGTGAATACGAGGAGCGCTACCGGGCGCTGGAAGTCAGCGACGAGTTGATCGCGCTCGAAGGCCTGACCCCCGGGATGCTGGTGACGCTGGGCGAGAACGGCATCAAGACGCTCGATGATTTTGCCGGGCTGGCGGGCGACGAGCTCGTCGAACTGCTGGCGGGCTCCGACAAGGGCGGGGCCAAGCTTGAACTCGAGGACGCCAATGCATTGATCATGGCCGCCCGCGTCGGCGCCCATTGGTTCGACGAGGCTGAGGCGGAACCCGCCGCGGCCGAGAAGGAGTAGCCCACGGACAGCACCGCAAGCCATACGGCAGTCGGGCCGCCAGTCGGGCCGCCGGCCCCTCCGGTCAGCCGCTCGCCGGAGCGCCGCTGCATTGTCACCGGCGAGACCAAGGATCGCGGCGCTTTGCTGCGCTTTATCCTCGCTCCGGACGGGGTCCTTGTGCCGGACGTCGCGGCGCGGTTGCCGGGACGGGGTTTGCGGTTGACGGCCCGGCGGGATATAGTGGACCGGGCCGTGGCCAAGCGGGCCTTCGCGCGCGCCGCGCGGCAGCCGGTCGCAGCCCCGCCTGGTCTGGCCGACCGCGTCGAGGCCTTGCTGGCGCAGCGCTGTTGCGATGCGCTTGGGTTTGCCCGTCGCGCCGGCCTCGCGGCGGCCGGGTTTGATCGGGTTGGCGAGGCGGTGCGCCGCGGCAAAGCCGCGCTGCTGCTTTTCGCGGTGGATGGCGCCGAAGCCGGACGCCGCAAATTGGGCGCGGCCGGCGGTGATCTGCCGTCGGCGAGCGTTCTGACGGCGGCGGAGCTGGGCAGCGCATTTGGTCGCGAGCGGATCGTCCATGCCGCGATCGGCGGCGGTCCGCTGTGCGACCGGTTGCGGCTGGACCTGATGCGGCTCGCCGGGTTCCGGGCCGACGCGACGATGGATTGCGGTTTCGATTTGGCGCCGGCACGGCCGGCATTACAGGGTGGTAAAAGCGAAGCGCATGACTGAAGCGAACGAGCAAGAGAAACGGCCTCTGACGCTGCGCTCCGGCGGCACTCTCGGCTTGCGCCGGCCGGTCGAGACCGGTCAGGTGCGCCAGAGCTTCTCACATGGCCGCTCCAAGCAGGTAACCGTCGAGGTTCGCAAGAAGCGCGTCATCACCCCGGGTAGTTCACCCGAGCCCGGCCAAGCCGAACCTGCGCCGACCGTCACCCGGGCTCAGCCCGGCTCGCCCGCGGCTGCCCCGGAGACGGCAGAACCGCGGCGGCTCGGCGGCACGCCGCGAACCCTGACCGCCGAAGAGCACGCGACGGCGGCGCCAGCAAGAGGAACAAAGCGCCGAAGAGGCGAAGCGCCAGGCCGAGGAGGAGGTGCGCAAGCGCGCCGAAGAGGAAGAAGCTCGCAAGCGCACCGAAGAGGAATCGCGCAAAAAGGCCGAGGATGAAGAGGCACGCCGCCGCGAGGAAGAGTCGCGCCGCGAAGTCGCCGAACGCGCCGGCAAGGCGGCGGCGGCGAAGGTCGCTGCCCTTGCCGCTGCCGGCAAGGTCGCCGTCCCGGCCGAGGAAGAAGATGAAGCGCCTGCCGCGGCGCGGCCGGGCCGCCGCCCCGAGGCGAGGCGACCGGCCACTCCGGCGCCCCGGCACGAGCAGCGCCGCCGCACCGGCAAGCTGACCGTCACCCGCGCCCTCGACGAGGATGCCGGCGAACGGATGCGCAGCCTGGCGTCGGTACGCCGCGCCCGCGAGCGCGAACGCCTGCGGATGCATCAGGAGGAGCAGCCCAAGATCGTGCGCGACGTCGTCATTCCCGAGACGATCACGATCCAGGAGTTGGCGAACCGCATGGCCGAACGTGGCGCGGACGTCATCAAGGCGCTGATGCGCATGGGCGTCATGGCGACGATCAACCAGGTCATCGACGCCGACACCGCCGAGCTGGTCGTTACCGAGTTCGGCCACCGGCTGCGCCGGGTTTCCGAATCGGATGTCGAGATCGGGCTGCGCGGCGATGCGGACGCAACCGAGATGCTGGATCCGCGTGCCCCGGTCGTGACCGTCATGGGGCATGTCGACCACGGCAAGACCTCGCTGCTCGACGCGCTCCGTCAGACCGATGTCGCCGGCGGCGAGGCCGGCGGCATCACGCAGCATATCGGCGCCTATACCGTCACACTCAAAGGCGGCAAGCAGATCACCTTTATCGACACGCCGGGCCACCAGGCCTTCACCTCGATGCGGGCGCGCGGCGCCAATGTCACCGACATTGTCGTTCTGGTGGTCGCCGCCGATGACGGCATCATGGAGCAGACGGTCGAGGCGATCCGCCATGCCAAGGCCGCCGAAGTGCCGATCATCGTCGCGATCAATAAGATCGACCGGCCCGACGCCAAGCCCGAGCGGGTCCGGCAGGAGCTGCTGCAGCACGAGCTCGTGGTCGAAGAACTCGGCGGCGAGGTGCTCGATATCGAAGTGTCGGCGCTCAAAAAGACCAACCTCGACAAGCTCGAGGAAGCGATCCTGCTTCAGGCCGAGCTGCTCGACCTGAAGGCCAATGCGAACCGTGCGGCCGAAGGCGTCGTGCTCGAAGCCAAGGTCGAGCGCGGCCGCGGCCCGGTCGCGACGGTGCTGATCCAACGCGGCACCTTGCATGTCGGCGACATTTTCGTGGCCGGCGGCGAATGGGGCCGGGTCCGCGCCTTGATCGACGAACGCGGCGAGAACCAGCGCGAGGCAGGACCATCGACCCCGATCGAGGTGCTCGGCCTCAATGGCATCCCGCTCGCCGGGGACGATTTCGTCGTGGTCGATAGTGAGAGCCGCGCCCGCGAAGTCGCCGATTTCCGCCAGCGCCGCCGTCGCGACACAGCCGCCGCAGCCGGGGCGCGCGGCACGCTCGAGCAGATGTTCTCTCAGATCGCGTCCGGGGTTGCGAAGGAGCTGCCGGTCGTCATCAAATCCGACGTGCAGGGATCGCTCGAGGCAATCGTCGGATCGCTCGAAAAGCTGTCAACCAGCGAAGTCTCGGTGCGGGTGCTGCATTCGGCGGTCGGCGGGATCAACGAAAGCGACGTGATCCTCGCCAAGGCAACCAACGCGGTCATCGTCGGCTTTAATGTCCGGGCGAACCCGCAAGCCCGCGACCTGGCGCAGCGCGACGCCGTCGAGATCCGTTATTACGCGATCATCTACGACGTGATCGACGATATGCGCAACGCGCTGTCGGGCATGTTGGCGCCGACGCTGCGCGAGCGCTTCCTCGGCAACGCTGCGATCCGTGAAGTCTTCAACATCACCCGGGCCGGCAAGGTCGCCGGCTGCATGGTCACCGAGGGCGTCGTCCGGCGCGGCGCCAAGGTTCGCCTGCTGCGCGACAACGTTGTGATCCACGAAGGATCGCTGAAGACGTTGAAGCGGTTCAAGGACGAGGTGCGGGAGGTCCGCGACGGTTACGAATGCGGCATGGCATTCGAGAATTATCAGGACATCCAGGTCGGTGACGTCATCGAGTGCTTCGAGGTCGAGGAAGTCGCCCGCGCGCTGTAGAAGCCGGCCCCTCACCCCGGCCCTCTCCCCGCAGGCGGGGAGAGGGAGAGCTGGGGGTCCCGCTCGAACGACACTTGATCGATTATGTTTGCAGTCGCAGCCGCGTTCCCTCGCCCCGTTTACGGGGAGAGGGACAAGGTGAGGGGCTTTGGATGTACGGGTGTTGAACTCATGCCCAGGCGACGCGAGCGCGATCAGAATTACCTCGGCGGCTCCCGCCCGCCAAGTCAGCGGCAATTGCGGGTTGGCGAGGAATTGCGCCATCGGCTCGCCGAGCTGTTGCGGCCCGGGGAATTGCGCGATCCGGCGCTGCACGACGCCAACATCACGGTCACCGAGGTGCGCCTCAGCCCCGATCTGCGCAATGCGACCGCCTTTGTGATGCCGCTCGGGGGCGCCAGTGCCGAGGAGGTCATGGCGGGGCTGCGCCGCAGCGCCCCATTCCTGAAGGCGCGGCTGGCCCGCCTGATCGATCTGCGGCACATGCCGAACATCGCCTTTGCCTTCGACAAGGCGTTCGATACCGCGGCGCGGATATCGGCTTTGCTGGCAAGCCCGGCGATCGAACGCGATCTCCGCTCCGATGCAGAGGATGATGACGAAGCCGGCTGAACCGGCCCCCACCCCAACCCTCCCCCGCGAGCGGGAGAGGGAAGGGTGGGGGCTGCACGGCTGGCTCGTCATCGACAAGCCCGAAGGCCTCACCTCGGCCCGCGTTGTTTCGCAGATCAAGCGGGCGACCGGTGCAAAGGTTGGGCATGCCGGCACGCTCGACCCGCTCGCCACCGGCGTTCTGCCCTTGGCGCTCGGCGAGGCGACCAAGACGGTCCGGTTTGCCGCGGCAGGTCAAAAGCGCTACCGCTTCCGCATCCGCTGGGGCATTGCGCGCGAAACCGACGATCGCGAGGGTGCGATCACCGCCGAGTCCGCCCTCCGGCCCGACATCGCGGCGGTCGAGGCAATCCTGCCGCGCTTCACCGGCGCGCTGTTGCAGCGGCCGCCGGCCTACTCGGCGATCAAGATCGCTGGCCGCCGCGCCTACAAGCTGGCGCGTGCCGGCCGGCCGCCCGATCTGCCGCCACGACCGGTCACGATCGCCGAGCTGCGCCTCTCCGTGGTTCCGGACCCGGACCATGCCGAGTTCGAGGCCATGGTCGGCGAGGGCACCTATATTCGCTCTCTCGCCCGCGACCTCGCCGCAGCCCTCGGCACGCTGGCACACGTCGTCGAACTGCGGCGGCTGGCGGTCGGCCGCTTCACGGAAACACAGGCGATTTCGCTGGATTCAGCCCTGGCCCTTGGGCATAGTCTCGCCGCTTCCGGGCATCTGCTGCCGATCGAAACCGTGCTGGACGACATCCCGGCTCTGGCTTTGACGGCGACCGAGGCGGCCCGACTGCGTCAGGGCCAGCGGGTCACGCCGCAGGACGAACGCGAAAGGGAGCGACTGGCACGGATCGACGATGGTGTGATCGTCGGCGCCCGGCTCGATCGGCTGCTTGTTGCGTTGGCACGGATCGAGGACGGCCACCTTCGGCCGGTACGCATCATCAATCGTTGAAGGAACGAAACCCGATGTCGATTACTCCCGAGCGCAAGCAGGCGCTCATCGGCGA
>VAZR01000134.1 GCA_005888515.1 Alphaproteobacteria bacterium
CGGTCCTCGATGAACAAGAGGCTGTTGGCGACCAGTGGTGGGATGCTGGCGAAGTCGCGATAGGCCAGCTGCGGAAACCGGGTGCCGTACACCTCAGCGCCGCTGCGGTCGAAAATCCGCAGCCCGGCCCGGTCCTTTTCGGCATAGATCGGGAAGCCTCCGAGATCGACAAACCGGTCGAGACCGCGTGACCACCGCGCCTGCTTCTCGACCGTGAAATGACGCCCGTTCAGCGCCGAGATGAATTGCGGCAGTGAGACGTAGCCGAGCCGCTCATCATAGGGCCCATGCTTCGGGAAGCGTATCGAGTCGTTTGTTCCGGGCTCCACTGCAACCGACATCGACCGGTCGATGCGGGTGAAGAGCCACGCCTCGACATAGGAGGTGCGCATTTCATAATTGGCGGCCCAGCCGATCAGAGCCAGTACCGCCAGCAGCACCATCCAACGCAGAACGCGTATACCGCGCAGCAGCACGCGGTCGAGCCGGCGCCCCGTGGACCCACGCTGCTTATTGTCTCCGGGCTTGCCACGAGCCGCATTGAAACGCACGAGCCGTCCCAATACGTTGTCGGCAATGGCCATATTCGTCGCTCTTTCTCGCAGAACTACCCTGGAGCGGTGCCGCGAGGCACCCGATGATGAACGCTGTCGCGCGGTGAGCACCCCGCAGCAGAGAACACCTCAGGCTCGGTCACCGATCCCTTCCCCTCGTGCCGAACGGAAAGAAGGCACGCACAGGTTTAACTTCAAGTTAATCTCTCGCCCAGATAAGAAAAGCCCTCGGCAAATTCTTCTAAAAAAGAATTCATCTTTCTTGCCAAAGTGCCGCCGAGCGCCAACCGGAATGCCCAAGTGAAACTGGGCATCGTCTCCGATATCCACTGCAATGTTGCAGGGTTACAACAGGCGCTCGCGCTGATGGGCGAGATCGACCAGCTGATCTGTCTGGGCGACAGCATCTACGAGTACCGCTTCTCGAATGAAGTCGTGCAGCTTCTGAAGGAGCGGGAAGCGCAGGTTATCCTCGGCAACCACGAGGAATATTTTTTCGGACCTCAGGGGGTGCGCGCCCGGGCACGCGACGGGGTCGATCTCGCCCTCGCCGAATGGCTCGCCAACCAGCCACACCGCAGCGAATTCACGGCAAATGGCAGGCGGGTGCTGCTGGTGCACTCGACCCCGTGGGAGCCGCGCGGCACCTATGTGCATCCCGAAAGCGGTCTGCTTGCGAGGTTTGGCGAAGCCGATGCCGATATCGTGCTGTACGGCCACACGCACCAGCAGCTGGCGCGCCGCGTCGGCAAAGTGTTGGTAATTAATCCGGGCTCGGCCGGCGAGGCGCGCGATCATCGCAACGGCCGGCAATTGAGCTGCGCCGTGCTCGACGTCGCGAGCGAGGAAGTGCGGCTGATCGACTTCCCCGACCCGCGCATTTCATGAGCGAACGGTATTTTGAGGATTACCCGCCGGGCGCGGTGTTCGAGGGCGGCACGGTCGAGGTCAGCGAGGCCGAGATTCTCGAATTCGCGCGGCGCTACGATCCGCAAACGATGCATACCGACCCCGCGGCGGCGGCGCACGGCTTTTTCGGCGGGCTGATCGCCAGCGGCTGGCATACCGCGGCGCTGATGATGCGGCTTTTTGCCACGCATTTCCTGTCGCCGGCTTCGAGCCTCGCCTCGCCCGGCATCGACGAATTGCGCTGGCTGAAGCCGGTGCGGCCCGGCGATGTGCTTAGCCTGCGGGTCACCGTGACCGAAGCGCGCCGTTCGCGCTCCAAGCCCGATCAAGGCGTCGTGCGCAGCCTCGTCGAGGTGCTGAACCAGGAGGGCGAGGTCGTGATGAGCCTCAGGCCGATCAGCCTGATCCGCTGCCGACCCCGATGAGCATCAGCCCGGCAAGGGCCAGCCGAGCCATTCGCAGATGCCGTGGCCCATCACCCATTCGAGATCCTCGCCGGCGAGCCAGGGCAGCTCCTCGGTGAACATCGTGACCGCCTGGCGGTAGATGCATGGGATACCGGTCAGATCGGTACCCCAGAACATCCGTTTTGGGCCAAACGCGTCGAACACCTGGCGCAGATAGGGGTGCAGTTTCGGATAGGGATACGGCTCGCTCGAGGCGCGCGGCAAGGCCGACGCCTTGGCTGCGACATTCGGGTATCTGGCGAGCGCCAAGAGCTGCGGAAGATCCCCGAACGCCGCCTCGTCCTTGGCGCCGCGCACCAGGGCCAGATGATCGATGACGAACCGCATACCGGGATGGCGCTCCGCGAGACGACCGAGCGCCGGCAACAGGCCCGGGACCGAGACCATGGCTGGAAGACGGTTGCGCCCGGCGGTGGCCCACAACCAATCGGCCTCGGGCTTGGTGAACAATTCCCGCGCGCCCTCCGCCGACGCGGTCACCCGGATGCCAAGCATGCCGGGCTGCTCGCGCCAGTGGTCCAAGAGGTGCCGCTCGGCCGGCGCAAGCGGCGGCCGCCCCATTACCGCGAAGCGGTCGGGATGCAGCCGCGCCGCTTCGAGCGCGAGATCGTTGCGATCGCCTTCCCAGGAGGGCGGCACGATCACGACGCGGGCCACCCCGGCCGCGTCCATCTCACGCAACAGATCGTCCTTCGAGAAAGGTTGGGGCCGGTGCGGCCGGGAGCGCCCGCGCGCCGGCCAGGGCCGCTCCGGCGTGTCGGCGCCCCAGATGTGGACCTGCGCATCGACGATCAGCATCGCCGCTCTCCCTCACCTGCCGCCGCGGCCGGTCGACCATGTCCGGCCTGCGCTTGTCAAGGCGGCGGGGGCATGCTTCGATCCGCCGGCCTGCCGCCGAGCCCCCCAAGGAAGCCGCCCCAGGAAATTAGATGAGCGACAACATCATCGTCGATACCGCGACCCGCATCTTTGCCGATTTATGCGAGCCGCAGACCGTCAACGCGGCCGAGGAAGGGCGTTGGCCGGAAGAGCTGTGGAACGCGCTCGAAGAGTCCGGCCTGACCCTGACCTGGGTCCCGGACAATCTCGGCGGTGCCGGAGCGGAGATGGCGGACGGGTTTGCGGTGTTGCGCGTCGCCGGCCGTTTCGCCGCGCCGGTGCCGCTCGCCGAGACGCTGATGGCGGGCTGGCTCTTGGCGGAGGCTGGGATCAGCGCGCCGCCAGGGCCGATGACCGTCGCTCCGGTGCATGAGGACGGCAACATCCAGATCAGCGCGGACGGCAAATTGCGCGGCCGGGCGCGGCACATTCCGTTCGCCCGGACGGCGCGGCATATCGCGGTGCTGGCAAAGCGGGGCGGCGCCCCGATCGTGGCGCTGGTCGCGGCCGAAGGGCTCAATATCCGCGAGGGCACGAGCCTCGCCGGCGAGCCGCAAGACACTGTGAATTTCGACGGCGCGACGGCAATCGGTACCGGCGCGGCGCCGGCCGGCCTTGATCCGGTGGCGCTCGCGCGCCTCGGTGCGGCGATGCGGACGCAACAGATGGCGGGCGCCCTCGAACATATTCTCGACCAGTCCGTGCAATGGTCGCTCGACCGGGTCCAGTTCGGCCGGCCGATCGCCAAATTTCAGGCGGTGCAGCACAACCTCGCGACATTGGCGGGCGAAGTCGCCGCTGCCGGCGCCGCCGCGGATGGCGCCGCGGAGACGATCGCATCGGAAGGACCCGCGAGTGAACGGGCCTTGCTCGATGTCGCGGTCGCGAAGGTGCGGGTCGGCGAGGCGGCATCGAACGGCGCGGCGATCGCGCATCAGGTGCATGGCGCGATGGGCTTTACCTACGAGCACTCGCTCCATCACGCGACGCGGCGCTTATGGGCATGGCGCGAGGAGTTCGGCAACGAGACGCTGTGGGCCGGAAGGCTCGGCCGGCTGATCACCGAGCATGGCGCCGATGAGTTGTGGCCCTTCATCACCCAGGGCACCTAACGACAAGATTGCGAGGCAGCGATGGCCTACAATTTCCATTTCGACCCGGTTGACCTGCCGCCGGAGGCGAAAGAACTGCGCCAGGAAGTGCGCGCCTTTCTGCGCCAGGAGATCGAGGCCGGCACGTTCACTCCGGACAGCGAGCGGGCGCCGTTCTCGGTCGCCAAGGCCTTTGCCAAGAAGGTCGGGGCCAAGGGCTGGATCGGCATGACCTGGCCGAAGCAATACGGCGGCCACGAGCGCTCGCATCTCGAACGCTATGTCGTCATCGAAGAGATGCTGGCGCATCGCGCGCCCACACGCGCCTATTCGACGGCCGACCGGCAGAGCGGCCCGGTGATCCTGCGTTACGGCCAGCAGCAGGTGAAGGACACGATCCTGCCGCGCATCGCCTCG
>VAZR01000135.1 GCA_005888515.1 Alphaproteobacteria bacterium
CTTCAAGGGGCCGAACCACGCGGTGGTTACCGCCTGCTCGACAGGCGCGCATGCGATCGGCGATGCGTCGCGCCTCATCATGCTCGACGATGCCGATGTCATGGTGTGCGGCGGCACCGAGGCGGCGATCTGTCGGCTCGGCATCGCCGGCTTCGCCGCGGCGCGCGCGCTCTCGACCAATTTCAACGACGATCCGCCGCGCGCCTCGCGGCCGTGGGACCAGGAGCGCGACGGCTTTGTGATGGGCGAGGGCGCCGGCATCCTGGTGCTCGAGGAGCTGGAGCACGCGCAACAGCGCGGCGCCAAGATCTACGCCGAGGTGATCGGCTACGGCATGTCGGGGGACGCGTTTCACCTGACCGCCCCGTCGGAGGACGGCAACGGCGCCTTCCGCTCGATGCGCAACGCGTTGAAGAGCGCCCATCTGTCGCCCGACAAGATCGACTACATCAACGCCCACGGCACCTCGACGCCGCTCGGCGATGAAATCGAGCTGGGCGCCGTCAAGCGCCTCTTCGGCGACCACGCCTACAAATTGTCGATGTCCTCGACCAAATCGGCGATCGGCCATCTGCTCGGCGCGGCCGGGAGCGTCGAGGCGATCTTCGCGATCCTGACATTGCGCGACGGCATCGTGCCGCCGACCCTCAACCTCGATAACCCGTCGCCGTCCTGCGACATCGATCTGGTTCCAAAACGGGCGCGCGAGCGCAAGGTCAATTACGTGCTGTCGAACTCCTTCGGGTTCGGCGGCACCAACGCCTCATTGATTTTCAGCGGCCCCGGCCCGGCCGGGTGACCGCTCGGTTTGCTGAGTCGTTTTAAACCGTCATGGCCGGGCTTGACCCGGCCATCCACGAAAAGAAAACCGTGGAGCCCGGGATTAGCCGCGGGATGATGTTGGGGGGAGTTGCGTAAACCTGACTCGATCCGAGAACAGCCTGCGGATCGTCGCCAGTCTTGTAGGGCGGAATAGCACAGCATATTCCGCCTCTGCGTGCCGGCTTGCCCTTAGCTCCCTCTCCGCCCCCCTTGAGTCTGACGGGCAGGGCGGAGAGGGCCCCCTCCCTAACCCTCCCCCGCTTGCGGGGGAGGGAAGGGTGGGGGCTGGGGGCGGAGAGGGCTGGGGTGAGGTGGGGGATTCTGGCAGGATCGACGTCTGCGCCGGATTCGATACACAGAAACCCCTTGCCCGGGCTTGGCCCGGGCATCCACGTCTTGAAACGGGTCCGCGCCGCGGCGACAAAGACGTGGGTACCCGGCACAAGGCCGGGCACGGGGTATCTGCGGTTTTCGTCGGCGCATGATCGCCTTCTTACGCTTTTTCGCCTGGAGCGCGATCACCGCCGGGGTCGTCGTGGCCGTGCTCGGCGCCGTCGGCTATTGGCTGTACCGGGAGGCCGAGGGCCCGGGCCCGTTGACCGAGCCGCGCACCGTCATCGTGCCGCCGCGCTCCGGCATCGCCGCGGTCGGCGATCTGCTGGCCGATAGCGGCGTGATCCGCCACGGTCTGGTGTTCCGGCTGGTCGCCGGCTTGTCGTCGCGCGGCGCGGCGCTGAAGGCCGGCGAGTACGAATTCCCGGCCAGGGTCAGCGTGCTGCAGAGCTTGGAGATCATCGCCGGCGGCAAGACGATCAAGCACCGCCTGACGATCCCCGAAGGGCTGACCAGCGCCGAGGTCATGGCGTTGTTGCGCGAGGCGCCGGCGCTCGACGGCGACACCGGCCCAAACCCGCCCGAGGGCGAGCTGCTACCGGACACCTACGTCTACAGCTATGGCGAGACCCGCCAGGAGCTGATCGAGCGGATGCGCCGCGCGATGGCCCATCAGCTCGACGAGCTGTGGCGCAAGCGCCGCCAGGACCTGCCGCTGGCCAGCCCGCAGGAGGCCCTGATCCTCGCCTCGGTCGTCGAGCGGGAGACCGCGCGCGAGGAGGAGCGGGCGCATGTCGCCGGCGTCTTCATCAACCGGCTGCGCCTCGGCATGAAGTTGCAATCCGACCCGACCGTGGCTTTCGCGGTCGGCGGCAACGGCGCGGTCAAGATCGAGCGGCCATTGACCCACGCCGACCTCGCGGTCAACTCGCCCTACAACACCTACATGATGAAGGGTCTGCCGCCCGGCCCGATCGCCAATCCCGGCCGCACCGCGTTGCGCGCGGCGGTGCGGCCCGAGCGCACCGAGGATCTGTTCTTTGTCGCCGACGGCAGCGGCGGCCATGTCTTCGCCAAGACGCTCGGCGATCAGACCAAAAATATCGCCCTCTACCGCCGCGCCCAGCCGATCGAGGCCGACCCCGCCCCGCCGAATCCCCCGGCGGCCACCCAGAATGCCGCGCCCACCGTCGCCGCGGCGCCGATCCGACCCGTCAAAACCGTGACTCCTGCCACCCCGACCACCGCCGCCGCCCGCCCCGCCAAGACCGCGCCGGCGCAGGTCGTCAAGGGCCGCCGCTGCCAGCCCAAAGCCGACGGCACCTGCGTGCAGTGACGCCCAGCACCGCGTCCCGGCGAAAGCCGGGACCCACCGTTCAGCCGCACCGTCCGCCCGAGGGTGCAGACGTTGCCGGCGTGCCGCGGTCGGGGTCCGAAACCATAGTGAACGAGTCCCGTACGTTCTTCTGAGCGCTTGCCAGCCCCTCCTAAAATGGGCAAAGGATTTGCAACACAGCCGAACGCTCGGGTGAGCGCGGGAGGCGAAATGGCTCGTGCAGCGAAGCACGCAGTCGAGGTGCACGCTGTTTGGGATACCGAAGCGGAGGTCTGGTCCGCCGAGGCCGAAAACCTGCCGGGACTTGTTACCGAGGCGGAAACCCCCGAGGCCCTGATGAGCAAACTTCGGGTCATGGTTCCGGAGTTGCTGTCATACAGCCCGGATCTGGCCGCTAAGCGTGGTCCCAAAATTCACCTCGTCCTGGAGCGCAATTTTGAGGCTGAGGCAACTCCGTAGCCGATGGCCGCGAATTATACGTGGCAAGTGAAAGCCCTCCTGCGAGCTGCCGGCTGCCGCTTTGATCGCCCGGGGAACATGCAACCCAGGCTAAGCCGAGATTTGTCCGTTATGATCTGTAATTGTGGTCCCTGAGCTTCGCGTATCGATCCTAAATCACCTATGTCAAAATCGCGCGCTGCGATAAACCGAACTCGAAAAATCAACGGGTTGTTTACCAGACAAGGAAATCATTCCTTGAGGGCTGGCCGGTTACCCACGACATATTGTTGCGCCAGCCAGACACATTGGGGATGATGGTTCATCCCAGGCGCGTTATCGCGCGCGACCCGCTTAGTCTCGGAGGGCTTTGTGGCCCAAATGCTCATACGGGGGGCGAGGGATTATCAAGACCGGTTGGCGCATGCCGACCTGTCGTCGGAGGAACTCCGCGCACAGATCAGGGATACTCTGAATCTGTACCTGGAGGATAATGGCGAGACAGTAGCGCCGCAGCTTGCGTCATTCGCCGCATTCCTATCATTCCTCGAAAAACACAAGGATCGCGCAGCGCCTTCGATCGGCGTCAATCACCACGGATTGGTTGTTGCGGTTTGGCGGGAGCCGGGCTTTCGGCTTACCTATGAGTTCGAGCTGAATGGCGACATCCATTCGTTTGTCACAGAGTTTTCTGGCGACGTTCCGCGTGCGCGCGACCTTGGCCGGAGTAGCCCTCAGGCCGTTCACCCGCTGCCTCCAAAGCAGCGTGCGGCAGCCTAAGATACCTGAGCTGCACCATTGCAAGGGGATGCGTCGCCGGCGACGGATCATGTTGCCCGGCATTGCCGAAAAAACGATCTGCATTGGACCGGCACGATCGCGGACGGCGTCCTGGAATGCGCATTCTTGCCACGGAGAAATGAAGACGACGGGCTGTCCGCGACGTGGCTGGAGTTCTTCAAAGGCACCCGGCAGCAAAATATGGCGGAAGTTCGCAAGCATATCGGGCTGACGCCAACGGCAAGTAACCGGCTCGCTGTGCTGAACGTCAGAAAAATCGAGAGCGCCGGGAAGGCTCATAGCGCGGCCGGCCTGCGGGTGACCGAGGAACCTGACCCCACCAATCCAGCTCACGCGTTGATCAAAGAGGCCGCGACATTGGCCGATCTGACCCTCCGGGAGGCCCTCGCCGCCACGGTTCAGCCGAGTGATATTGAAACCTATTGAGCTGGACCGGACCTCTCGCGCCGAGGGACGACGCGCCCGAACACCGCATTGTTGCCCTCCGCCGCTGCGGCTATAACCGGCGCGCCACAGCAGAAAGGGGAGCGCGTGAGCGTCTCCAGCATGACCGGCT
>VAZR01000136.1 GCA_005888515.1 Alphaproteobacteria bacterium
CGCGAGGATCACAGGCGCTGCGAGCGGCAGATCGACGTCCCGCAGCAATTGCCACGGCGACAGTCCCATGCCGCGAGCTGCCTCGCGGGTCGCGCCCGGTACGCCTTCGAGCCCGGCGATCGCGTTCTCGATGATCGGCAACAGTCCGTAAAGAAATAGGGCGACGATGGTCGGGCGCGGCCCAAAGCCGAGCGCCGGCACCGCGAGCGCCAGCACCGCCGCTGGCGGAAAGGTCTGGCCGACAGCCGCAAGCGTGCTGACGAGCGAGCGGAAATCACGGCCAGCTGGACGCGTTACAAAGATCGCCAACACCATGCCGAGGACGGTCGCTGCGCCGCTGGCTGCCAATACCAGCCCGGCATGCGACAGCCACAGTGCGAAAAAGCTGCCGCGCTCGAAGACCGGTGGGCTGACCCCGGGAAAACTCCACTCAAAAGCGGGCGCCAATTGCGGCATGCCAAACAGCAGTGCGGTGAAGAACACGCCGACCCAAAGCGCCGGGCTGGTGATGATGCTGAACCGCCGCATCTCAACGCACCAGATCGGCGAGCGTGATGATACCGATCAGGCGGCCGCTCGCGTCCGCGACCGGCACCCGGTCGGTATGGCGCTCCGTCATCGCGGCCAGCGCATCGCGCAACGAAGCCTCGGCCGATAAGGGCTCACCCGTAGCGGTTTCGCCGGGCCGCATCCGCTCGGCGATCCTGCGCAGCCCGAGCAATTTGAGGCCGCCGCTTTCGCCGCCGACAAAGTCCCGCACAAACCCGCTGGCCGGCTGATCGACGATTTCGAGCGGCGTGCCCCATTGCGCAAGCCCGCCCTTTTCCAGAATGGCGATTACCGTCGCCAGGCGCAGCGCCTCCTCGATGTCGTGGGTGACGAAGACGATCGTCTTCTTTGTTGCGGCGTGGATGCGTGCGATCTCGCTTTGCAGCGCGTCACGGGTGATCGGATCGACCGCGCCAAAGGGTTCGTCCATCAGCAACAGCTCGGGATCGGCGGCGAGCGCCCTGGCGACGCCGACGCGCTGCTGCTCGCCGCCCGACAGTTGATGCGGGTATTTGTGGCGATAGTTTTCTGGATCGAGCCGCAGCAGCTCCAGTAATTCGGTGACCCGGTCGCGGATTCGGTTGCGCGCCCAGTTCAACAGCCGCGGCACGGTCGCGATATTGTCTTCGACCGACCAGTGCGGAAACAGCCCGATCGATTGGATCGCGTAGCCGATTCGCCGCCGCAACGTCTCCGGCGACACCCCCCGCACATCCTCGCCGCCGATATGGATGATGCCGCTGTCGAATGGCACCAGCCGGTTGATCATGCGCAATGTCGTCGATTTGCCGCAGCCCGATGGGCCGAGCAGCACGCAGAACGCACCATCCGGCACGGTCAGCGAGAGATCGTCGACCACGGCCCTGCCGTCGTAGCGCTTGCTGACATGGTCGAGGTCGATCATGTCGCAGTCCGGCGGTGCAACAGTACCGTGGCGCTTTGCAGCAGAAAATCGGCCGCTAGCGCCAGTCCGATTGCCGGCAGCGCGCCGAGCAGCACCAGATCGGCGGCATACTGGCCGAGCCCTTCGAAGACAAAGCTGCCGAGCCCGCCGGCGCCGATCAAGGCCGCGACCACTGCCAATCCGATCGCCTGCACCGTCACGATGCGCAACCCGGCCAACAAGACCGGCGCGGCCAACGGCAATTCGACGTGCCAGAATCGCTGATAGCGCGTCATGCCCATACCGCGCGCTGCATCGACGATCGCGCGGTCGACGCCGCTGATCCCGGCCACGGTGCTGCGCACCACCGGCAGCAGCGCATAAAGGACCAGCGCGATAATCGCCGGCGCCATACCGATGCCGCCAATCCCGAGCTGGGCCAGGCTTGGGACTGCGGTCGCCAAGCCGGATAGGGGGGCGATCAAAAGGCCGAACAACGCAATCGACGGAACTGTCTGCAACAGGTTCAGCACCGCAAAGAGCGGGCCCTGCCGGTGCGGCCGGCGTACCGCGGCAACCCCGAGCGGAAACCCGATCAGCATCGCCGGAATAATCGCGGCCGCAACCAGCACGATGTGCCGGGTCAATGCGCCAGCGAATCCGGCTTGCCGCGTGTGGTATTCGCGCGCCAGCGACAGCGCGTCGAACAGGCCGGCCTCCGCCATAGCTGCAAACCCAGTTGCGATGATGGCCGCCGTCGCCAGTTGGGCGAGAATACCTGCTCTGGCGCGTTGCAGCCCGTCGATAACCGCCAACCCAGCCGCGCCGATCAGCACCCAGAACGCGGCGCCGAGCGATATCCGGGCAAGCGGGGGCGCCAACGCGGCAAGCGAAGAGGCCGCCTGTCCTGCCGCGGCCAGGATCAGCAGCAGCAACATCCCGGCGATTGCCACCGCTGCGAAATGCAATGCGCGGCGCGGCGCCGCAAAGACGGTCGCGAGCAACAAGGCACCGAGCAGCGCGATCGCGGTGCTGAGGCGCGGGTCGGCGGCAAGCCATAAAGCAACCGGCCGCCCGGAAACCAAGCGGTTCGGCGCCACCGCGACAAATCCGCAGGTGGCCGCTGCTGCTGCCGCGGCACCGACCAGCACCGGCACGACATGATTGTAAAGCCGGATGGCAGGAAATCGCACCATGGCGCCCATCGTCGGCGCGGCCGGACCTGAGGTGCTCACGGCAGGAAATGCTTCGATTTCAGGTAATCGGCCGCGACCGCCCCGGCATCCTCGCCGGCGACCGCGATCCGCGCGTTCAGCATCTGCAACGTTTCGAGCGACAGGGACGCGAACACCGGCTCTAGCGCCGCCGCGATTTCCGGATGCTCGTCGAGTACCGATTGGCGCACCACCGGGCTCGGCGTGTAGACGATCTGCGCTCCTTTGTCGTCACACAGCGCAGTCAGGCCGAGCGCCGCCAGCTCGCCATCGGTGCCATAGGCCATTGCCGCGTTGACCCCGGAAATGCCTTCGGCGGCGGCGCGCAATGTCGCGGCGGTATTACCGCCGGACAATGTCAAAAGCTGCTCCGCCTTCAAGTGGAACCCATAGGTTTTCTCGAAAGCCGGCAATGCCGACGGGCTCTCGACGAACTCGGCCGAGGCAGCGAGCTTGAAACGGCCGGCTTCTGCGAGATAGGCCGCGAGGTCGTCGAGGCACTTTCGTTCGCGAAACTTCGGCAGATCGCCGCGGATCGCAATGACCCAGGTATTGTTGGCCGGCGCCGGGTTCAGCCAGACGAGGCGATTTTCCGCAGCGTCGAGCCGCTTTACCTCGGCGTATCCTTCGGCGGCGTTCTTCCACGCCGGATCGTTTTCCCGGTGAAAGAAGATCCCGCCATTTCCGGTATATTCCGGATAAATATCGATTTGCCCGGCGAGGAGCGCCGCCCGCACGATGTTGGTCGGGCCGAGCTGGATCTTGCGCTCGACCGCAATACCGCGGGCCGAAATTACCTCCGCGATGATATTGCCGAGCAGCGCACCCTCGGTGTCGATCTTCGACGCGACGACAACCGCCCCGGCGGCAAGTGCCGCACGGGGTGGGCCAATTGCAGCGATCGCAGCGATGATCACTGCAGCAACGTCTGCCCAAATCCCTCGTCCCGGCGAAAGCCGGGATCCACTTATCCGCGTCCGTGCCGGTTGAAGGGTGGGTCCCGGCTTTCGCCGGGACGCCAATTTTACGAGCTTTGTTAGAGTCATCCTCAGAGCGGGATGGCCAGCAGGGTGTCGATCTGCCGACTGTCGAGCACGACGTCTTTTTTGGCAAATTTCCAGCCCGTTTCGGTGCGCTCGACCCGGTCAACATAGCGGCCGGTCGCGAACAGGGTCATCCCGCCGTCCTGCATTGTGCGCACGACCAGGAAATTGGCGGTGACATCGAGCGCGCGCCCCTGTTCGCCGTCGATGCGAATGCCCGAGATCAGGTGACGATAGCGTTGCGGCTCGTAGATGTTGGCTTCGCGGAGCGCACTGACCCGGTCGCGCAGCATGTTCTGCGAAGTCGCATAGATCAGCCCTAAAGGCAGCCCGGCCTCGTAATTCTCGGCCGAGGTCACGCGGTAATGGCAGGTCTCGGTGAAGAACTCCGGCCACGCCTCCAGCGTGTCGCTGTCGAGGCAGGCGGCGTAATCGGTGTAGAGCCCTTCGAGCTCAAGCCGCCGCGCCACCTCGGCGAGGTCCATCGCCGTTACAGCCCCATCCCTAGAGTCCCATCAGGGGCCGCCAGGCGTTCCAGAAGCCGCGCACGGACGCTTCGGTCGCCCGCGTCGGCTGGGGCGCGTGCTCATGTCCGCCCATCTCGATGACCGAGCATTCCTCTTCGGCCCCCGGGATCGCGCGCTGGATAAAGCCGCCGACCGCGCCGTCCTCCATCGAGACATAGCCGGCCGGGCCGACCAGATTGGCCTGTTGCAACCGCCGCTCTGTCATCGCGTCGTCGTCGTCTTCGAAGCCGATATAGGTCCATTGCAACTCGGTCTCGTCCGGCCCCTTCGGCAGCACCAGCCGCACGGCGATCGAATTGTGGATCTGCTGCAACACAAAGTTCGGGAACACACTGAGGATCTGCAACGTGATGCCGTCGCCAATTTCGTCGACCGAATCGAGAAAGCGCGGGTCCTTCAGCCCGTAATCCTGATGCAATGAATGGATCTCGGCATAGGCCTGGTCGGAGGCGGTGTTGTCGCCACGCTGGGCGCCATAGGTGTAACTGGCATGGTGTGCGCCCGATTCGGCGATCGCGACACCGCCCGCGGTGGTCAGCCGGCTGAGCCGGAATGTGGTGAAGAAGGTGTGCAACAGGCTGGCGTGATAGGTGTCCTTGACGTTCTCGACATAGAGCTTCCAGTTGTTGTGCAGGATCTGCGACGTCGTGCCGAGGATTTTCGGCTTCCCGCGCATGACCCGCCCGATCCGCCCGCCGATGTCGTTGCCAATATATTCGGAGAGCGGCGGAGCCTCCGCCGACTGCGTGCCGAAGACGAGGCCAGCGAAGCTGTCGGTGCGCAGCTTCTTGAGCCCGTGCTCTTCGATCTTGAAGCTGTCCGGCA
>VAZR01000137.1 GCA_005888515.1 Alphaproteobacteria bacterium
CCTGCCGTGAGGAAGGCATTCTGCTCTTGGCCCGCACCGACGCGCGCGTCTCGCGCGGCTTCGACGAGGCCCTGGCGCGGCTGAAGGTCTTTGTCGAGGCAGGCGCCGACATCCTGTTTCTCGACTCGCCACAATCCGAGGCCGAGATGCGCCAGACCGTGGCGGCCTGCAACGGCAAGCCGGCGCTTGCCGTGACCTCGCCGGCCGGCAAGCATTTCATGCCCGACAATGACGAATTGCAGCGGCTCGGCATCAAGCTCGTCGTCTATCCGCAGGAGATCCTTGCCGCGACCGTGCAGGCGATCCGCGCCGCCCTCGGCGGGCTGCGGGGCGGGGCGAAGCCGCCGATGGCGACTCCCGCGGAATTAGCGACCGCGATCCGCTCGGCCGATTACCTCGCGCAGGATTCGCGCTGGCCGGATCCGCCCCAATAGAACCGTACGTGAGGCGATCCGGCTTTGCTGGCGTCTCGATTTCAAGGCCGGGCGGAGATCGGCGAGCTTTGAGCCGCGTCGTCGAGATTACTGCCGGACCGCACCGTGGTGTCAGTTGCCGCGACCGCCTTGATGCCTGCAGTAGTTCACGAGGCACTCGGAATTGTCGCTCGTCGGGACGCTGCGCAACTGAAGCATTTCTCCACCCGAACAAAAAGAGACATTGGCCACAGCGAAGTCCATGAACGATGGGTAGTTGATAAAAACGAAGCGATTTGCCGTGATCGCAGCGTGGAGCCCAGCGCAATTGTAGACGCGGGAATCAATTCCAGCGGCAAAGGCCGAGAAGCTAACGGCCATTGCGAACACGGCAGATACAAACCTCTTCATGGACTGAGTTTATCCTACGGGTTACCTGGCGCTGCGGAGTTACCGTCTTCATCAGAATTGCCGCTCCTTCGATGTTGAGCAACGGGTAAATGGCCCCATCCGTTGACCACAGTAACTACAACCGGGGCATGAGCCCGGCTGTCGCCGGGCGTTGAACGCCGGCCGTGGGTCGGTGGAGTACGTTCGGGCGGGGATACGGTCCAGGCTTTCGGCCGGGCGCATCAAGTGGCATGGTCGCTTGATGGTTCCGCTTTCCATTCTCGATTTGTCGCCGATCGTCGAGGGCGGCGACGCCGGCCAATCGCTGCGCAACTCGCTCGACCTCGCGCGGTATGTCGAGGCGCTGGGCTACCGGCGCTATTGGATGGCGGAGCACCACAATTTGCCCGGCATCGCCAGCGCGGCTACGGCGGTGGCGCTCGCCCATGTCGCGGCCGGGACCAGTCACATCCGCATCGGTGCCGGCGGCATCATGCTACCGAACCATGCGCCGCTGATGGTCGCCGAGCAGTTCGGCACCCTCGCCGCGCTGCATTCCGGACGGGTCGAGTTGGGGCTCGGCCGCGCCCCCGGCTCCGACCAGCTGACGATGCGGGCGATGCGCCGCAACCTGCTCGCCGGACCCGATCAGTTCCCGCAGGACGTCGTCGAGCTGATGGGCTACTTCCGCCCCGCCGAGCCGGGCCAGAGGCTGCAGGCGGTGCCCGGGGCCGGGCTGGAGGTGCCGATCTGGATACTCGGGTCGAGCCTGTTTGGCGCGCAGCTCGCGGCCTATCTCGGCCTGCCCTTCGCGTTCGCATCGCACTTCGCGCCGGCAATGCTGACCGAAGCGATCGCGATCTACCGCGAACGTTTCCGCCCCTCGGAGCAGCTCGCGGCACCGCACCTCATGCTCGGCGTCACCGTTGTCGCCGCCGAGACCGACGACGAGGCGCGCTTTCTGTTTTCGTCGCTGCAGCAATCCTCGCTGAACAACCGCACCGGGCATCCGGGCCGGGTACCGCCGCCGGTTGCGGATTTTGAGGCCCGGCTCGATCCATATGCGCGCGCCATTCTCGCCGATGCGCTGGGCGCCGCGATCGTCGGCGGGCCGGACACCGTGCGCCGCGGCCTGGAAGATTTCGTCAGCCACACCGGCGCCGATGAATTGATGGTGACCGCGAACATCTTCGACCACGCCAAGCGCAAGCGATCGTTCGAGATCGTCGCGGAAGTGCATGGCGGGATGAAACCCGCAACGCATGCCTCCGCAACACGTATTCCAGAATGATGGGGAAGCAGATGATGCGCCGGATGGTTGGCGGAGACGTCACGCATGGCTGAAACCAGACTGACACGGCGCACATTGCTGCAGACCACGGCGGCCGCGACCGCCGCGCTCGCGCTGCCCTTCGTCCATGGTGCTCATGCCGCGGGAACATTGTCAGCGTTCTTCTGGGACCACCCGGTGCCGAGCGTGCCGCCGGCGATGCGCAAATTGTGCGAGGCTTGGGCGGCCAAGGAGAAAATCGACCTGCAACTCGATTTCGTCAGCACCAATGGCGACAAGATCCTGCTGACCGTCGCGGCGGAAGGTCAGGCGCGCTCGGGACACGATATCGCGACGATCCCGAGCTGGTACGTCTCGGGTCAGGCCGACCGTCTCGAGCCGGTCGATGACCTGATCCCCGCGCTTGTCGAGCAGAACGGTAAGCTCGATTGGACCGCGGAATATCTCGGCAAGTTCGATGGCCATTGGGCGGCCTTGCCTGTTTCGACCGGCAGCCCGACCCTGCCGGCCTGCGCCCGCATCGATCTGATGAAGCGCCATGCCGGGATCGACATCACCGACATGTATCCGGCCGGCGGTCAGCCCAATAAGGAGCTGGCCGACAACTGGAATTGGGACAATTTTCTGATCGCCGCCCGGAAGTGTTTCGAGGCCGGTTATCCGTTCGGGCTGCCGCTCGGGGTCAGCCCGGATTCGGTGGACTGGGTCGGCGCGATGTTCGCCAGCTACGGTGCGGAGCTGGTCGACCGGAACGGCAACATCACGGCCAATTCGGAGCCGGTGAAGGCGGTGCTCGACTGGTTCAAGCGGCTGGCGCCGTTTCTGCCGCCCGAGGTCTATGCCTGGGACAATTCCAGCAACAACAAGTACCTGATCTCCGGCAAGGGTTCGCTGATCCTGAACCCGCCCTCGGCCTGGGCCGTGGCGGTGCGCGATGCGCCGCAAGTCGCCGAGCAGCTCTGGACTTTTCCGCCGCCGAAAGGGCCCAAGGGCCGCATTGAGGCCGGCATACCGTGGTATTGGGGCATCTGGAATTTCTCGCGGAACAAATCGGCGGCCAAGGAGCTGTTGATGTTCCTGTCGCAGCGCTCGTCGGTTGAAGCGCTGGTGACCGCCAGTCATGGGTACGATGTGCCGCTCTACGAGAAATTTCACGACTTCAAGGTCTGGGACGAGGAAGGCCCGCCGAAGGGCACGCTGCACAATTACCCGCCGCGCGGCGATACGGTGCTGTCGATCGCCTGCGCCCCGGCGCCGCCAAAGATCGCCAACCAGATGTACGCGCAGGCGACGATGACCAAGCTGGTCGCGCACTGCACGCAACAGGGCGAATCGATCGACAAGGCGATCGCCTGGGCCGAGCAGGAGCTCGAAGGTTTCATGCGAGGCTGAGCTTGCCCGTGGCGATTATCGTGCGCGGCCCGATCTGATGCCCAATTCGATGAGTGACATGACCGACACCTCTCCGCCAGACGCCCGCCTCCTGCCGCACAGCTCCCATTGGGGCGCGTTCTCGGTGTTGGCGCGGGATCGTGAAATCGAGATCGTTCCCCATCCGCGCGACCCGGACCCCTCAGCCCTGCTCGGCAATATCCCGGCCGCGGTCTCGCACAACGCGCGGATCGCGCGGCCGATGATCCGGCGCGGCTGGCTCGAGCACGGACCGGGATCCGACGACCGGCGCGGCTACGACGAATTCGTGCCGCTCTCCTGGCCGGATGCGCTCGACCAAGCGGGCGCGGAGCTGCGCCGCGTCTATGCGCAGCACGGCCCGCGCGCAGCGGCTATGTCCGATCGGTGAACAGTTATAGTTCCGGCGCGGCGGCGGTGATCCTGCCGCACATTATCGGCCCGCAAGCGGCGGTCGCCGGCAATAATGTCAGCTGGGCCGAGCTGGTGACCGAGAGCAGCTTGGTACTCGCCTTTGGCGGCATGGCGCTGAAGAACAACGATGTCGCCGGCGGCGGAACGAGCCAGCACATCGCCCGCGACAGCCTCGCTACGGCACGCGCCCGCGGTGCCGAATTTCACCTGATCGGCCCGTTGCGTGACGACCTGCCGACTTTGGTCGAGGCGGTGTGGCATCCGATCCGCCCCGGCACCGATGTCGCGCTGATGCTCGGCCTGACGCACACGCTGGTGACGCAAGGATTGCACGACCGCGCCTTTCTGGACCGTTACTGCACCGGCTGGGAGACCTTCGAGACCTATCTCCTCGGCGATAGCGACAATCAGCCAAAGGACGCCACCTGGGCCGCCGCGATCTGCGGCATCCCCGCGGGTGACATCATCGATCTGGCGCGGCGCTGCGCCGGGCGACGCACCCTGATCACCTGCTCGCAATCACTGCAGCGCGCCGAGCATGGCGAGCAGCCGGTCTGGATGGGTGTCGTGCTGGCCGCGCTGCTCGGCCAGATCGGGCTGCCGGGCGGCGGCTTTGCCTATGCGCTGGGCTCGACCTCGAATACCGGCAAACCGCCGCTCGCGGTGCCGTTGCCGACCCTGCCGATCGGCCGCAACGGCATCGCCGATTTCATCCCGGTCGCGCGCATCGCCGACATGCTGCTGCACCCCGGCGAAGCGTTCGACTACGACGGCCAGAGCCTGTCGGCGTGGACGGCGACCGCGCGCCACGCCGACATCGTCCTGCCGGCGACGATCACGCTGGAGCGCGAAGATATCGGCGCGACGGCCGGCGACCCGCTGATGATCGCGATGCACCGCGCGGTCAGCCCTTACCGCGAAGCGCGCGACGATTACGATATCTTCGCCGGGCTGGCGGAGCGTCTCGGCATCGGTGAAGCATTCACCGAGGGCCGCTCGGCGCGGCAATGGCTCGCACACATTTACGAGCCGACCCGCCACGCCCTGGCCGAACGCGGCATCAACGCGCCGGCGTTCGACGAGTTCTGGGAAGCCGGCGAACTGGCGCTGCCGGTCGATGTCTGGGACGGTGGCATCCTCCGCGACTTCCGCCGCAACCCCGAAGCCGCGCCCTTGCCGACCCCGAGCGGCAAAATCGAGATCGCGTCTACGACGATCGCCGGCTTCGGTTACGCCGATTGCCCGGGCCATCCCATTTGGCTGTCCTCCGTCGAAAGCGCCGGATCACCCGCCGCCTCGCGCTTCCCGCTGCAATTGATCGCCAACCAGCCGGCGGCAAGGCTGCACAGCCAACTCGATTTCGGCGCCACCAGCCTTGCCTCCAAGATCAAGGGGCGCGAGCCGGTGCGCATCCATCCGCAGGACGCTGCGGCGCGCGGCATTCGCGACGGCGACATCGTGCGGCTCTACAACGAGCGCGGCGCCTGCCTCGCCGGCGCGGTGTTGAGCGAGGCATTGCGCCCCGGCATCGTCCAGCTGTCGACCGGCGCCTGGTACGACCCGGAGGACCCCGCGGCAGAGGCCCCTTTCTGCGTCCATGGGAACCCGAATGTGCTGACCCGCGATGCCGGCACCTCGCGCCTCGCGCAGGGCTGCACCGGCCAGCTGACGCTGGTCGAGATCGAGCGCTTCAGCGGCCCATTGCCGCCGATCACCGCCTTCGACCCGCCACCCGGCGCAACCTGACACGACGCGACCAGACGCCAGCGCCGCCTGCTTCGTCGGCACGGCGCAAGGGCAGCAGAAGACCCGTCAATTGAACCAGAGCGCGTAGGCGAAAAAGTTGTCCTCGAACGCCTTCGTGATTTCTCCCCAGCGCTGTGACGACGCGATCGGCCCGTCCTGCAGATACGGTACGGCGCCTGCGCCGGTCAGCAGCATCACCAGATCGAAGGTCTGAGGCTCATCAAAAAACTTTTTTGCGTCGATGCCGCGGGTGAAGCGCCAGTGCGGCACGAGCTGGCGCCCATCGAGGATCGCATCGAATTCGTCGAGCGCGGCCATCCACGCCTCGATTTGCGCCTGGGTGACCCGTTGGCCGATCGCCACGTTGCTCTGCCGCGGATTGGGCAGCCACTCGCGATCGTCGTCGGTTTCGGTAAGGATCAGCGACCAGGAACGACGGCTTGCGGCCGGCACGCTCTTGAGGTGCTGGCGGGCGCTTCGCATCCGCTCCGGCTCGACCACCGGCCAGTTGATCGTGTGGATGAAGCCGATGACGTCGGCCAGGATCTGGCTGTCGGGCAATAGCTGCCCCATGCTGTCGGTCGGCAAGGCTTGCGACAGCGCGCTCGCCAGGGGCGTCTCCGCGCGCGGAAAGAATCGGTGGAACGTAGCGTCGAAAGTGGCGTGAAAATCGTGCGCCAGCAGGAAGTCGCAGAGCGCCATCAGGGCATGCGAGTAGCCGGCCAGCCATTGCGCATCACCGGTGTCGAACCGGACCTCGAGCACGGCCGCAGCGCTGACCGGCGTTCTGGGTGATTGCGACAAACTGGCCAGAATATAGGCAAGGCTCTCGTCCTCCGCCGCCTTGCCGTCGCTCCGCAGATCGAAGCGGACCCGCGCCAGGTCGATAACGATTCCGACATCGCTGTCGCCAACAGTCTGCAACACCGCCTCGGCTGCCGCCAAGTCGTCGCCGAAAGCTTTCAGAATGTCTCTGAACGCCTGGTAGGTGATCGATTCCGGGCGCGGATTGAGCGGGACCGGAAACCGCAACAGCGGAACCGAGACGGATTTCGGCGGCCGCAGGCCGTGGCGATAGAGCGATTGCCCGAGATGCTCGACGGCCTGGGCGAAGCGCACCAAGCCGAGAGCGAAGCGCGCTTCGCGATCGTCCGGCGCGGCGGCTGCTCTGGCCGCGAGTTCGGCGGCGCCTGCGCCCAGCGTACCGGCGTACAGGTGCTGACGGGCGAGTTTCGCCGCAGCCCCGTCAGCCCTCGCCATGTGGCTTGTGAGCCCGACACCGGCCAGTATCGCGAGAGACAGCGCGACGGCGCGAAAGCGGTTCGAAGGACGATGCAGCATTTGGAACCAGCGCTTCCGAGAGAAACACAACGGGGCCGCCAGCCACATCCACTGCCGGCCCGATTTCATGGCCTTGTATCAGCGCAAAGGTGTCGAGATGGCTAACGCCGCTGCGGTTGCCTGGCCGCTTCGAAGGCGCTGGGCGGCTGGGGCAGGCCGTAATGCTCGCGCAGCATCGTGCCCTCATAGGCGGTGCGGAACAGCCCGCGCCGCTGCAACAGCGGCACCACCTCGGCGGCGAACACCTCGAATTGCAGCGGCAATAGCGGCGGCATGACGTTGAAGCCATCGGCGGCGCCGTCGTTGAACCAATCCTCGATCAAATCGGCGATCTGCTCGGGCGTGCCGGCGGTGACGAAATGGCCGCGGGCGCCGGCGAGGTACCCGAGCAATTGCCGCAAGGTCGGCTTGTCGCGCCGCACCAGGTTCAGGATCACCTCGGTGCGGCTGCGCGCTGCCTGCACCGTATCTGGGTTTGGAAAATCCTCCGGCGACAGCGGCCGGTCGAGTGGCAGATGCGAGAAATCGTGTCCACCGAAGCGGCCCGACAGCCGTTTGCGCCCGACCTCGGGATCGGTGAGCTCGTTGACCTCGCGCGCAAGGCGCTGCGCTTCGGCCTCGGTCGCGGCGAGCATCGGGCTGAGGCCCGGCAGGATCAGCACATGTTCGGGGTTGCGCCCCTCGGCGGCTGCCAGCCGCTTCAGATCGGCGTAGAATTCCTGCGCCGTTGCCTTCGCCATATGGGCGGTGAACACGGCTTCGGCATGGCGCGCGGCGAAGCGGCGGCCGGTATCGGAGGACCCAGCCTGCACCAGCACGGGCCGCCCTTGCGGACAGCGCGGCATGTTGAGCGGGCCGGCGACCTGATAGAAATCGCCGCGGTGGTTGATCGGCCGGATGCGGTCGGCCCGGGCGTAAACCCCACTGGCCCGGTCATCGGCGACCGCGTCCTCGGCCCAGCTGTCCCATAGCGCCTTGACCACCGTCATGAATTCTTCGCCGCGGGAATACCGATCCTCGTGACTGACCTGGCCGGCGCCGCCGAAATTGCGCGCCGCCGTCGCCAGCCACGAGGTGACGATGTTCCACGCCGCGCGGCCATGGCTGATGTGATCGATCGAAGCGAACTGGCGCGCCAAATTGAAGGGCTCGGTATAGGTGGTCGACGCGGTCGCGATGAGCCCGACCCGGCTGGTCGAGACCGCCAACGCGGCCAGCACGGTGATCGGCTCGAGCCAGGTGCGCGCCGCCTGCGCCACGTCTTCGCCGAGCGCCAACTGATCGGCCAGGAAGATCGAATCGAACAGCGCCGCCTCGGCCCGCCGCGCCAGATCCTGGTAGTAGCGGATATCGATCAACGCGAAGGGCGAGGTCGCCGGATGGCGCCACGACGCCTCATGATGGCCGCGGCTGTGGAAGAACAGGTTCAGATGCAATTGCCGCTTCATCGCCGCCGCTCGTGTCCGCATGGATCGGGAGCGAAGCTAGGCGCGTCCTTCCCGGGGAATCAAGCCGCGCGTCGGAGAACCGGTTCTCGGGCCCCGGCTTGCCCTCGTATTCGCGCCGGAATCGGCCGCGGCGCGGCAATTCGGGGATTGACGCGGTCATGGACCGGCACTGCTGCCACCGCGGCACCTCGCTCGAATT
>VAZR01000138.1 GCA_005888515.1 Alphaproteobacteria bacterium
GCCGACCGGTGACAAGGTAGTCGCGTTCGGTCAGCGCCCCAATGGTGCGGCGCCGCCTCCGCCGGCGACCGAAGCGCCGGGCGATGCCGTCGCGGCGGGGCTGGCTCGCATCCATGACGCCGATTCGAACTTTGATCCGCCGGAGTTTCTCGGCGGCGCGCGCGTTGCGTTCGAGATGATCGTCGCGGCGTTTGCCGAGGGCGACAAGAACAAGCTCCGGCCGTTGCTCAGCGACGAGGTCTACGAGCCGTTCAGCAAGGCGATCGACGAGCGCACTGCCGCGCACGAATCGCTCGAAACGCGCATCCTGTCGCTGAAGCAGATCGACATCGTCGAAGCCGAGCTCGCCGGCCGCATCGCGCGCGTCACATTGAAGATCGTGTCCGACCAGATCAATGTCGTGCGGGCGCATGACGGCAGCATCGTCGACGGCGACCCCGACCACGCGATCGAGAAGACCGATTTCTGGACCTTTGCGCGCGACACCCGCTCTGCCGATCCGAATTGGGCATTGGTAGCGACCGACAGCGGCTGATCCTGCTCAGTAGCCCGCCGGACTCGAGCGGCCGCTTCTGGCGCATCCTTGTCATCATCACTATCATCGGTCTTGTGCTAGCGCTGATTGCCGGCGCGGTCGCCTATTATCTGCTGCGGCCGAAACCAATCCCGCGCTTGACCTTGGCAGCCGCGAAGTATGAGCAGCTCACGGGGTGGCGTGAGGATGCCGTTGCTGCGGCAATCCCGGCCTTTTTGAAATCCTGTGCTGCGGTGACCGCGCGAGCGGAAGGCGCGCCGCTCGATGCTCGCACTAAGAGCCTCGATTTCGGCACGCCGGGCGAGTGGCGTCCGGTCTGCGCCGCCGCCGAGAAACTGCCGGCCGGTGACGATAACGCCGCGCGCGAGTTTTTCGAGGCCGGCTTTGTGCCGATGCTGGCCGGCAACAATGGCCATCCCGAGGGTCTCTTCACCGGCTATTACGAGATCACGCTGAACGGCTCGCGCAAGCGCGGCGGCGCGTTCCAGACTCCGATCTATCGCCGTCCGTCCGATCCGAACCGCTTCACCCGCGCCGAGATCGAGGATGGCGCACTGGCCGGGTACGGGCTCGAACTCCTCTGGGTCGACGACCCGATCGCCGCGTTCTTTCTCGAAATCCAGGGCTCCGGCCGGGTCCGGCTGCCGGACGGCGCGATTGTCCGGGTCGGCTACGATGGCGGTAACGGCAAGCCCTATGTTGCGGTCGGGCGCCTGTTGATCGAGCGCAATGTAATGCCGCGCGAGCAGGTCACGATGGCATCGATCCGCCGCTGGATGGCCGAGCACCCGAAGGAAGGCGCCGAATTGCGGCGCGAGAACCCATCCTTCATCTTCTTTCGCGAGATCCCGGGCGACGGACCGCTGGGCGCCCAGCGCACGGTGCTGACCGCCGGGCGCAGCCTCGCGGTCGACCGCGCCTTTATCCCGCTCGGTCTGCCGGTCTGGCTTGAAGCGCAGGAGCGTTTCTCGAAGGGCAAATACCGCCGCCTGGTCATCGCGCAGGACACCGGCGGCGCGATCAGGGGGCCGGTGCGCGGCGATCTGTTCTGGGGCTTTGGTAAGGAGGCGGCCGACGGCGCCGGCGCAATGAACGCCCGCGGCCACTACTACCTGCTCTTGCCCCACTCTGTCGCCGCCCGCCTCACGCCGCGATCATAGCTTTCGAATATCATTCCGGACCGCCCGCCTCTTGCCCCTCACCCTGGCCCTCTCCCCGTTGAAGGGGGAGAGGGAACGCAACTGCGATGCTTCGACCAATATTCCGGAATCCCTCGCTCCGCCGATGGTGTGCGCGCTCCCTCTCCCCGCCTGCGGGGAGAGGGCCGGGGTGAGGGGCAAATTTCGCAGCCGCCGGCGTTGCGCCCCGCGGAATGACGACCGAGTGGCGCATTGATTTGGCGGTAAGGCGATCCCTATGTTGGCGCAACCCCGATCGGGAGACCGTGGAATGCCCGAGCCAGCGCGCGCCGCGCTGTTGGTGACCTGCCTGGTCGATCTGTTCCGGCCGAGCGTCGGCTTTGCCGCCGTCAAATTGCTGGAACAGGCCGGCTGCACGGTCGATGTGCCGCGCGCCCAGACCTGCTGCGGTCAGCCCGCCTACAATTCCGGCGACCGCGCCGACGCCAAGGCAATCGCGCGCCAAATCATCGCCGCCTTTGCCGGTTACGATTATGTCGTCGCGCCATCCGGTTCTTGCGCCGGCATGGTCAAGGTGCATTACCCCGAGCTGTTTGCCGACGAGCCGGCCGCGCTCGCGCAAGCACAGGAACTCGCCGCCCGCACTCATGAGCTCGTGTCGTTCCTCGTGGATGTGCGCGGCATGGACCGGGTGGCGGCGCATTGGCCGCACACTGCCGCCTATCACGACGGCTGCTCGGGCTTGCGCGAGCTTGGCGTCAAAGAGCAGCCGCGCCGCCTGCTCGCCTCGGTCGAGGGCCTCACGCTCGCCGAATTGCCGGGAGCGGAAGTGTGCTGCGGCTTTGGCGGCACCTTCTGCATCAAATACCCGGAGATCTCCGACAAGATGGTGACCGACAAAGCCGCCGAAATCGCCGCGACCGGCGCCGATGCGGTGCTCGCCGGCGATCTCGGCTGCCTGCTGAATATCGCCGGCAAGCTGTCGCGCCGCGGCAGCTCGACCGAAGTGCGTCACATCGCCGAGGTGCTGGCCGACATGACCGCCGAGGTGCCGCCGATCGGCGCCCCCGCAAACCCCTCTCCCGCACCGCGGGAGAGGGTGGCGAGCCCGCAGGGTGAGCCGGGTGAGGGTGCCCGCAGCAGTCGGCAATTCGCCCCCTCACCCCGACCCTCTCCCCCGGTGGGGGAGAGGGGGTTTTAGGAAAGGCGATGCAACCGACCAGCCACAGCTTTCCGGCGAATGCCCGGGCCGGTCTCGCCGATCCGATCCTGCAGACCGCGCTCGGCCTCGCCCGCACCGGCTTTCCGCAGCGCCGGCAGGAGGCGATCGCCCGCCTGCCGGAGTTCGAGGAATTGCGCGAGCAGGGCAGGGCGATCAAGGACCATGCGCTCGCCAATCTCGATTTCTACCTCGAACTCTACGAGCGCAACGTCACCGCCGCTGGCGGTCAGGTGCATTGGGCGCGCACCGCCGAGGAGGCGCGCGCCACGGTGCTCGCCATCTGCCGCGCCGCGAATGCGAAGATCGTCACCAAGGGCAAATCGATGGTCGCCGAGGAGATCGCCCTCAACGACCACCTCGAAGCGAACGGCATCACCCCGGTCGAGACCGATCTCGGCGAATACATTATCCAGCTGCGCCACGAGCCGCCGAGCCACATCATCGCGCCGGCGATCCATCTGATGAAGGAGCAGGTCGCCGATGCTTTCCGGGAGGCGCACACAGAGCTCGATCCGGCACGCCCGCTGATCGACCCGCGTGCCTTGTGCGACGAAGCACGGACCGTGCTCAGGCCGCGCTTTCTTGCCGCCGATGTCGGCATCACCGGCGCCAATTTCCTCGTCGCCGAGACCGGCTCCAGCATCATCGTCACGAATGAGGGCAATGGCGATCTGACGCAGATCCTGCCGCGCATCCACATCGTCATCACCGGCATCGAAAAGATCGTGCCGACCCTGGAAGACGCGGCGACATTGCTGCGCCTCTTGGCGCGTTCGGCGACCGGCCAGGAATTTTCCTCCTATACGACGATCTCGACCGGGCCGCGCCGCCCCGGCGATCTCGACGGCCCCGAGGAATATCACGTCGTCTTGCTCGACAACGGCCGCAGCGCGCTGCTCGGCGGTGAGTTTCAGGACATGCTGCGCTGCCTGCGCTGCGCCGCCTGCCTGAACCACTGCCCGGTCTACGCGGCGGTCGGCGGCCATGCCTATGGCTGGGTCTATCCCGGGCCGATGGGCGCGGTATTGACGCCAGCGCTGGTCGGTCTCGGCGAAGCGGGTCATCTGCCGAACGCATCGAGTTTTTGCGGCCGCTGCGAAAGCGTCTGCCCGGTCAAGATCCCGTTGCCGAAGATGATGCGGCATTGGCGCGAGCGCGAATTCGCCTGGCGGCTCAATCCCCCGGTCTATCGCTCGGGGCTGCGGCTCTGGGCGGCGCTGGCACAGCGGCCGGCGCTCTATCACGCGCTCGCCGGGACCGCGAGCCGTGTGCTCGGCTGGGCCGGGCAGCTCCGCGGCCGTTTCCGCAGCCTGCCATTTGCGGCGGGTTGGACCGCGGTGCGCGACATGCCGGCGCCGCAGGGCCGCAGTTTCCAAAGCCTGTGGACCGAGCAGCAGCGCCGCTCCGAGAGGCGCCGGTGAGCGCGGCGCGCGACGACATCCTCGGCGGCATCCGCCGTGCGCTGCGGCGCGGTCCGCTATCGGCCGACCAGGCTGCCGAATTGACCGAACGCATCGCCGCGCATCGCCGCAATCTGGTGCCTGCGCGCGCCGCGGCGCTCGACCCCGCCGCGCGCATCGATCTGTTCGTCGCAATGGCCGAGGAGGTGCAGACCACGGTCGCGCGCGTATCGTCGGAGCTGGATATTCCCGCAGAGGTGGCGCGCTATCTCGCCGCCGAGAATCTGCCGGCCGAACTGGTCGTCGCGCCCGACCAAAGCCTCGATGCGATCCCGTGGGACACACGACCGCTTTTGCACATCCGCCGCGGCCGCGCCGAGGCGCAGGACGCCGTGTCGCTGACCCCGTGTCTTGCGGGGGTGGCGGAGACGGGCACCTTGATGCTCGCCTCCGGCCCCGGCACGCCGACGACGCTGAACTTCCTGCCGGACACCCACATCGTCGTGCTGCATGCCGGCCAAATCGTCGCGAGCTACGAAGACGGCTGGGACCTCCTCCGCGCCCGATTTAATCCTCCCCCGCAAGCGGGGGAGATGGTCCGCCCAACGGGCGGGCCGGAGGGGGCTGACGGTGCACCGCTGTTACCCCGCACCATCAACCTGATCACCGGCCCGTCGCGCACCGGCGACATCGAGCAGCGCATCCAATTGGGCGCGCACGGGCCGCGCCGCCTCCATATCGTACTGGTCGAGGATGCGCCGTCTCAGGTCTGAGGACGCCGAGCTGTGGCGCCGCGTCGCCCGCAACGTCGCGCCCCTGGCGCGCCGGTTTCCCAACAACCCTCCGCCGCTTCCTGCGGAACCTTCCCCCGCAAGCGGGGGAGGGCAGGGTGGGGGCTTGTCGCCGAGCGGCGGTCGGGTGGGGGCTAATACCGGTTCTGCGACCGCGGCTCCGGCAAGGCCGCAACAACCGCCCGCACCGCCGCTCGACCGTTTCGCCGGGGTCGATCGCGCTACCGCCGAGCGGTTTCGCCGCGGCCGCCGCCCAATCGAGGCGCGGCTCGATCTGCACGGCATGACCCAGACCGAGGCGCATCGTGCGCTGACGGGATTTGTCGCCGCCTCGCGCGCCGCCGGGCGGCGTTGCGTGCTGGTCATCACCGGCCATGGCCGCTCAAGCGGCGGCGTGTTGAAGAGCGCGGTGCCGCGCTGGCTTCACGAGCCCGAGCTGCGCCGCCATGTCTTGGCGATTGCCCCGGCCCAGCCGCCGCATGGCGGCCCCGGCGCCCTGTACGTGCTCCTCCGCCGCCCGCCGGCGCAATCGTAGGATGGGTTGAGCCCGGCGAAACCCATTACGACAACGGCTCAATCCCAAAGTCCCCGTGGCCGAGCTTGTCCCGGCCATCCACGTCTTCATTCTTCGTAGCTCGCCAAAAGACGTGGACCCCCGGGACAAGCCCGGGGGAGGGGAACTGTGGTGGTCGGTTTTTCAGAACCCCTCGGCGAGCAACCCCGCTTGCGGGTCGAGCTGTCGGCGCAGCCGGCTCGCCGCTGTCCGCGCGAAGCGCAGGGTCAGCGCCCGCCGCCGCGCGCCGGCGAGCGGCGTCAAGGCGCCGTCGCGCAGCAAGGCCGCGCCGAACGGGTCCGCCACTATGAGGCCACATTCTTCGGGGATCAGAAGGGCCGGGAAATCGTTCGGCACCGCGAAATAAAGCCGGTCCGCGAAGTCGCGATAGCCGGCCCATTTGCGGTCGGCGCGGAAATCGGCCACCGAGCTCTTGATCTCGACGATGACGAGATCGCCGGTTCGGCCGAGCGCCAGGATGTCGGCACGCTGCCCGTTGGCCAGCGGGAATTCGGTGAGGCTGGCATAACCGAGCTGGTCGAGGGCGCGGCACACCCCGCGCGCCAGCAGCAGCGCGGCGCGGAGATCGGCAGCGGCGCTGACGGCGGTCGTGCCGCTAGCCTCGGAGGGCGGCTGGCTTTGCGTCATGCAGGGCCTAGATAACGCAGGGGCCTGGATAACATTGGGTCAAGGGCGGAGTTCGACTATGGCGTTGTTGCCGAAGCGCGGTTTTCTCAGAGCGGCCTGGGATCTCGCCTGGCCGTATTGGATGGGCGAGGAAAAGTGGTCGGCGCGGCTGCTGCTCGGTGCCGTCGTGGCGCTCAATCTGGTCTATGTGTGGCTCACCGTCCGCCTCAACCAATGGAATAACGACTTCTACAACGCGCTGCAGCAATACGATTGGCCGGTGTTCTGGTGGCAGTTCGCGATATTCGGAATGATCGCTGCGGCGATCATCGTGGTCCTGGTCTACCAGTCGTACCTGCAGCGGATTTTGCAGGTCCGCTGGCGCCGGTGGCTGACGCATCGCTTTATCGGGGACTGGCTGGGCGACCGGGCCTATTACCATATGCAGCTCGATCAGACGGCGACCGACAACCCCGACCAGCGCATCGCCGAGGATCTGCACCGCTTCACCGGCACCAGTCTCGATCTGTCGGTTGGGCTGCTCAACGCAATTGTCACGCTGTTCTCGTTCCTGTTCATCCTGTGGACCCTGTCGGGCTCGCTCAGCATACCGCTGGGCGGCGACAGCTATTTCGAGATCCCGGGATACATGGTCTTCGCGGCGATCATCTATGCAGTGATCGGCACCTTTGTGACACGCTGGATCGGCCATCCGCTGGTGCGGTTGACCTACGATCAGCAGCGCTATGAGGCGGATTTCCGCTTCAGCCTGGTGCGCCTGCGCGAGAATGCCGAAAGCATTGCCTTCTATGGCGGCGAGGAGCGCGAGCGCGCCATCTTCCACAAGCGCTTTGCCCATGTCGTCGCCAATTGGTGGGGCATTATCCGCCGCCGCAAGAAACTGGGCTGGTTCACCTACGGCTACCAGCAGGTGGCGACGGTATTTCCGTTCTTGGTCGCGGCGCCGCGCTATTTCGCCAAGGAGATCCAGCTCGGCGGGCTGATGCAAATCTCCTCGGCCTTCGGCCGTGTCCAGGAATCGCTGTCCTTCATTATCACGAGCTACACCGAGATCGCCGAATACCAATCCGTGGTCGAGCGGTTGCGCGGCTTCAGCGGGAGGGTCGAGGAGATCGCCGCCGACCATCACCAGCCGCAGCCGATCGTCCTTGATCGCAGCGGCAGCGGCGTCGCGGTCGAGGAGCTCGATCTGCATCTGCCGGACGGCCGGGCATTGCGCCAGGACATTGATCTGGCTGCCGGGCCGGGCCATCCGGTTCTGGTCACCGGCCCGTCGGGCTCGGGCAAAAGCACGCTGCTGCGCGCGATCGCCGGCCTGTGGCCGTTTGGCCGCGGTCATATCCGGGTCGGCGACGGGCATGCGCTCTTTCTGCCGCAGCGGCCCTATCTGCCGCTCGGCACCTTGGCCGACGCGATCGCCTATCCCGAGCTCGATCATCAGCCGCGGCGCGCCGAGCTGGAGGGGGCGTTGCGTGCCGTCGGTCTGCCCTATCTGGTCGATCAGCTCGACGAGGAGGGCAATTGGTCCTTGCGCCTCTCCGGCGGCGAGCAGCAGCGGCTCGGCTTTGCCCGCATCCTGCTGGCGCGGCCGGATATCGTGTTTCTCGACGAGGCGACTTCGGCGCTCGACGAAGCCGCCGAGGCGGCGCTCTATCGGCTGGTGCGCGAAGCCGATTGGCACCCGACGATCGTCAGCGTCGGCCATCACGGCACGCTGAAACGTTTCCACGAGGCGATCATCGATCTCGGCCGCCACCGGGTCAGCGAGGCGGTCGCCGGCGACTAAATTGTCGCAAATCCCCTTGCCCGGGCTTGTCCCGGGCATCCACGTCTTGTAACCGCTCTCGGGTTGAGGATTTAAGACGTGGGGGTGGCCGGGACGAGCCCGGCCACGGGCTGTAAGGACACGCATGGCCGCCGACGATAGCATCAACCCATTACCGAGGAACGTCGGGGACGACGACGATCCGTTTCGCCGGGTGCGCCTGGAAAAGCTCGCGGCATTGCAGTCGCTCGGCATCGACCCCTATCCGGTCAGCTTCGCCCGCACCGCCGAAGCGGCCGAGCTCGAAACCCGCCACGCCGATCTGCCGGCTGGCACCGAGACCGAGGAGCGCGTGCGGGTCGCCGGCCGTATTCGCGCGATGCGCAACAGCGGCATGTTCATCGACCTGCACGACGCTTCCGGCAAGATCCAGATCTTCTGCCATAAGGACCATCTGCCGGCCGCTCAGCTGGCGCTGCTGCGCCTGCTCGATATCGGCGATCTGATCGGCGTTGAGGGGCTGATCCGGCGCACCCCGCGCGGCGAGCTGACGGTCAACGCCACCGCGCTGACTGTGCTCGCCAAATCCTTGCGGCCGCTGCCCGAGAAATATCACGGGCTCGCCGATATCGAGCTGCGCTACCGCCAGCGCTATCTCGACCTGATCATGAACCCGCAGAGCCGCGAGACTTTGCGCCGCCGCAGCCGGATCGTCGCGGCGATGCGCAGCTTTCTGCTGGCGCGCGGCTATCTCGAAGTCGAGACCCCGATGCTGCACACGATCCCGGGCGGCGCGGCGGCTAAGCCCTTTATCACGCACCACAACGCGCTCGACATCGAGCTCTTCTTGCGCATCGCGCCCGAGCTGCATTTGAAGCGGCTGGTGGTCGGCGGGCTCTCCGACAAGGTGTTCGAGATCAACCGCTGCTTCCGCAACGAAGGCTTGTCGCCGCGCCACAATCCGGAATTCACCTCGCTCGAGCTGTAT
>VAZR01000139.1 GCA_005888515.1 Alphaproteobacteria bacterium
CATTGTGTGAATGATGCCGTTCGATTTGGTCGCCGATGTGACGTGCTTCCGGCGCGTCTTCGCCAGCTCGAAGGCATAGCGCATGACCCGGTCGCAGCCGCGGCGAGTGAACACCGCCTGCTGCATCGCCATCTCGAATTCGGTGCCTTCGTAGAGGCGGCCGCCGATCGAGGAATACTCGCCCTCGTTGTTCTCCCGCACGACATAGAAATCGATCTCGCCGGGAGCGCGGCCTTTAAGCGGCGAGTCGACGCCGGCGAGGAGGCGCACCGGCCGCAAATTGATGTATTGCTGAAAGCTGCGGCGCAGCGGGATCAGCAATCCCCATAACGATACGTGATCCGGCACGCCGGGGTAGCCGACCGCGCCGAGGAACACCGCATCGAAAGATTTGAGCTGGTCGAGGCCGTCCTCCGGCATCATCCGGCCGGTCTTGGCGTAGGTCTCGCAGCTCCAATCGAATTCGCGCCATTCCAGCGCAAAACCGAAGCGCCGCGCCGCGGCCTCCATGGCTGCAATGCCTTCGGGTACCACCTCGCGGCCGATGCCGTCGCCGGCGATGACGGCGACCCGATATGTCTTCGCCATGGATTTGCCTCCGCTCTGCGAAGGCAGATTAGAGCGGATCGCGCACTGCTGTCATTGCGAGCGAAACGAAGCAATCCCGCGCCGCATTGCCACACCTGATCGGGATTGCCCTCCTCGCATTGCCGTCGCGATGGCTGGGTAAAGCGTACTGATGGTTATTTGTTCATGTTCCAGATGTCGGTGGCGAGCTGCCAATTGCCGCCCATTTTGCGCCATACGACAACATATTTGCCGGTGACCTCCTGCGGCGGCTGCGCCTTCGTCTTGAAGCTGAAGGTGCCGACCTCGCGCGCCGCTCCAGGACCAAGCGACTGGACATCGATGGTTTTCAGCTTGGCATCGCCGAGCTGTTTCATGGCACCGCGCCAGAACGCCTCGATCGCGCCGCGGCCTTTCGCCATCTCGGCGCCGGCCGGCAGTACGTAAGCGTCCGGGGTGTACATCTGCGTTAGATGCGCCGCATCACCCTTGTTGAAGGCAGCGACCCATTCCTGATTCAGCTTCTCAATACTGACCTTGGCCTGTGCCAGCGCCGATGTCGCGGACAACGCCAGGCAAACCAAAAAAACCGCGATGCGCGCCATTAGAAACACTCCCCGCTTGCGCGAAGATTGTCCCGCGCTTTCGCGCAATCCGCAATGGACGGCTGCTGTCATGACCGCGCCGGCCTGTGCTCTGTCCCGTCACACGGCTCCGTTCGCCGGGTCCCGATCAGTGAGGTAAGCGCAGCGGGTGGGCATGGTCGAGCGGACCGTGACCATGGCCGAGACCGGGAGCCGTAGCGATTGCGCGCTGCACATAGAAGCGGGCGCGCTCGACCGCCGGTTCGATGGCCAAGCCCTGCGCAAGACCGGCGGCGATTGCCGAGGCGAGAGTGCAGCCGGTGCCATGGGTGTGCCGGCTGTCGATGCGCGGGCTGTCCCAGACCCGCAAACCGGAAGCGGTCGCGAGCACGTCGTACACTGTATCACCCGGCAGGTGCCCGCCCTTGAGCAGCACCGCGCGGCAGCCCAGAGCCAGCAACGCTGTCGCGGTCTGCTGCATTTCCGCGAGGTCGGAGATCGCGTGGCCGGCGAGGATCTCGGCTTCCGGCAGGTTGGGTGTCAGCACCGCGGCGCGGGAGACGAGCTGGCGTTTCAGCGCATCGATCGCGCCCGCTTCGATCAGCGGCGCGCCGCCTTTGGCGACCATGACCGGATCGACGACCAGCGGCACCGCTGGGGCGCGCTCGGCAATCACTGCGGCGACGATTTCGATCACCGCGGAATCGTGCAGCATCCCGGTTTTCAGCGCGTCGGCACCGATGTCGTCGAGCACGACTTCGATCTGCTGGCGGATGAAATCGGGCGGGATCGGCAATACGCCGAACACCCCCTCGGTATTTTGTGCGGTCAGTGCGGTGACGGCCGTCATGGCGAAAGCGCCCAGCATCGTCACGGTCTTGATGTCGGCCTGAATACCGGCGCCGCCGCCCGAATCCGAGCCGGCGACGATCAACACCCGTCCGTTCATCGCTACGACCCGGACATCATTCGGCGGCCCGCACCGGCGATTTGACGTCCTCAGTGCTCTGCGCCGCAGCGAGGATCGCTGTGCAGATGTCGTCAACGACGCCGGTCAGCAATTTTTCGTCCCCGCCCTGCGCCATGACCCGGATGACCGGCTCGGTCCCCGAATTGCGGATCACCAGCCGCCCCTTCGCACCGAGCCGCGCTTCTGCGGCGGCGATCGCCCGCTTGACGCGGGCGGTTTCGAGCGGGCGGCCCTGGCCGAAACGCACATTGCGCAGTAGCTGCGGCACCGGCTCGAACACCCGGCACACTTCGCTCGCCTGCTTTCCGGTTTCGACGATCGCCGCCAACACTTGCAAGGCGGCGATCAGGCCGTCGCCGGTCGTCGCGTAATCGCTCAGGATGATGTGCCCGGACTGCTCGCCGCCCAGATTGCAGCCAAGGCTGCGCATCTTCTCGACGACATACCGGTCGCCGACTGCGGTGCGGTGCAGCCCGATTCCCTGTGCGGCAAGGCAATGCTCCAGGCCGAGGTTCGACATGATCGTCGCGACCAGCGCGCCGCCCTGCAGCCGTTCGCCATGCGCGAGATTGGTCGCGATGAGCGCCATCAGCTGATCGCCGTCGAGAATGACGCCGCGCTCGTCGGCAACAATTAACCGATCGGCGTCGCCGTCGAGCGCGATACCAATATCGGCGCGCCGCGCCAACACCTCGCGCCGCATATTTTCCGGCGCCAAGGCGCCGCATTCGCGGTTGATGTTGAAGCCGTCGGGCGCGACTGCGATCGGGAACACTTCGGCGCCTAATTCCCAGAACACGGTCGGCGCGACCTTGTAGGCGGCGCCATGCGCGCAATCGACAACGACGCGCAGCCCGTCGAGGCGCAATCCTTTCGGGAAGCTCTGCTTGACGAATTCGATATAGCGGCCGCCGGCGTCGTCGAGGCGCTTGGCGCGACCGAGCTCGGACGGCGCGGCGCGGCGGGTCGGACCCTTGTTGAGCCCGGCCTCGATCTTGGCTTCGAAATCGTCGGACAGCTTATAACCATCGGGTCCGAACAATTTGATGCCGTTGTCGCCGAACGGATTATGCGAGGCCGATATGACAACGCCGATATCGGCGCGCAGGCTGCGCGTCAGCATCGCGATCGCCGGTGTCGGCAACGGGCCAACCAGCACGACATCCATGCCCATCGTGATAAAACCGGCGGTCAGCGCCGGTTCGAGCATGTAGCCGGACAGACGCGTATCCTTGCCGATCACGACGAGGTGCTTGTGCGCCCCATTGTGCAGCGATTCACCGACTGCCATCGCAACCTTCAGCGCCGTTTCCGGCGTCATCGGCTCGCTATTGGCCGTCCCGCGAATGCCGTCCGTTCCGAACAGTTTACGCGCCATCGCCCCGTCGTACCCCCTATCACCGTCACCCAAACAAACACCGGGAGACGACCGGCATACTAGCAGAGAAGGACGCCAAATCGTCACGAAGACAGGGCCTTCGTTTCGACGGGATCGGGCGCAACTTCAGGTTTAGGACGCCGGAACCGGCCACCTGAAAATATAGGTCAGATTCAGGTGGGATTCGCCATTTGGTTGAACAGGGCTAATTTCCTGGCTGTGGCTCCGGTTCGAGACCGCTCGGCCGGCCGGAGGGCGGCACCGAACTGCGCCGGCCCGGGCGCGGCTCGTCTGAAGGCGCTGGGGTCGAGGTGTCGCGGACGATCCGCTCGCCCTTGATGACGCGGCGGATCTCGTCGGCCGACAACGTCTCGTATTCGAGCAGGCCCTTGGCCAGCGCGTGCAGCTCGTCGAGATGGCCGGTCAGGATCTCACGGGCGGTGCGCTCGCCCTCATCGATGATGCGGCGGATTTCCTCGTCGATCAGCTTGGCCGTCGCGTCGGAGACGTTTTTCCGCTGCGTTACCGAATGACCGAGGAAGACCTCCTCCTCATTGTCGGCGTAGCGCAATGGCCCGAGCTTTTCGCTAAAGCCGAACTCGGTCACCATGCGGCGCGCCAAGCCGGTGGCGCGGCGAATATCGTCGGCAGCCCCCGTGGTGACCTTGTCCTCACCGAAGATCAGCTCCTCGGCGACGCGGCCGCCGAACAGGCTGGCCATCATCGCCTTTATCTCCTGCTTCGACTGGCTGTACTTGTCGCGTTCGGGCAGGAACATCGTGACCCCGAGCGCGCGACCGCGCGGGATGATCGTCACCTTGTGCAACGGCTCGTGCGCCTCGGCATACAGCATGATCAATGCGTGGCCGGCCTCGTGGTAGGCGGTCAGCCGCTTCTCGTCCTCGGTCATCACCATCGAGCGCCGCTCGGCGCCCATCATGACCTTGTCCTTAGCGTGCTCGAACTCGCCCATTGCCACTGAGCGCTTGCCGCGGCGCGCCGCCATCAACGCCGCTTCGTTGACCAAGTTGGCGAGATCGGCGCCCGAAAAACCCGGGGTACCGCGGGCGATGATCTTCGGGTCGACATCCGACGCGAGCGGCACCTTGCGCATATGCACCTTGAGGATCTTCTCGCGGCCGGCGACATCGGGGTTGGGCACGACGACCTGCCGGTCGAAGCGGCCCGGGCGCAGCAGCGCCGGGTCGAGCACGTCCGGCCGGTTGGTCGCCGCGATCAGGATGACGCCTTCATTCGCTTCGAAGCCGTCCATCTCAACAAGCAGCTGGTTCAGCGTCTGCTCGCGCTCGTCATTGCCGCCGCCGAGCCCCGCGCCGCGATGCCGGCCGACCGCATCGATCTCATCAATGAAGATGATGCAGGGGGCGTTCTTCTTGCCCTGCTCGAACATGTCGCGCACCCGGCTTGCGCCGACGCCGACAAACATCTCGACGAAATCGGAGCCCGAGATCGTGAAGAACGGCACGTTGGCCTCGCCCGCGATGGCGCGCGCGAGCAGGGTTTTGCCGGTGCCCGGCGGGCCGACCAGCAGCACGCCCTTCGGAATTTTGCCGCCGAGCCGCCGGAATTTCTGTGGGTCCTTCAGGTACTCGACGATTTCCTCGAGCTCCTGCTTGGCTTCGTCGATGCCGGCGACGTCCTCGAAGGTGATGCGGCCGACCTTCTCGGTCAGCAGCCGCGCCCGGCTCTTGCCGAAGCCCATCGCCCGTCCGCCGCCGCCCTGCATCTGGCGCATGAAAAAGATCCAGACGCCGATCAACAGCAGCATCGGGAACCATGACACCAGGATTCCGAACAGCGAGGGTACGTTCTCATCGAGTGGCGCGGCGGTGATCCGCACGCCCTTATCGATCAGGCGGCCGACAAGCCCCGGGTCCTTGGGGGCGTAAGTCGTGAAAGCTCGGCCGTCGGTAAAATGACCGTTGATGTTATCGCCCTGGATCGTGACGTCGGTGACCTGGCCGCGGTTGACGTCGGTCACGAAATCGGAAAAGGCGAGCGTCGATTGCGGGCCGCGGCTCGATGATGTCTGAAAAAGATTAAACAGCGCGACGAGAAGCAGGCCGATGACGATCCACAGGGCGAGATTCTTGCCGAAATTGTTCACCGCCAGGGCCTTTCCCTACCGCCTCGGGGCACGCGCCCCGATCGCCCGCACCGCCGGGCTTCGCGCCAGCAAAACATAGGATGCGCCGCTAATTAAACAACTGTAAAGCCTGCATGTGACAGTGGATTTAACGGGCGGAAAGCAACCTTCGGCAGAGGTGAGGCGCGGGGCCGCAAATACCCGAGATGAGGCACCGCGACGATACCGGCTTCATCCCACAATGCTGGCAGCACAGAATGTAAGAGGCGCGGCAGATCACAATTGCTTCGATCGGCGAACGGAGCGTAATCGCCAAGGGGGCCGGTTTGACCGAGATAGCTGATAACGATGCCCCGCCTCGTCGCTGGCGAGACGCGAGCGAGAAAACGGCGGTCCCAAATCAGCTCGGCGCCAGGTTCCAGCGGCAGCGCCGGGGCGGCGGCGGCCAATTCGCGCAATACCAAGAGCCTACCGCGCCACGGCACGAACCGGCAGCCGCCGAGGGTGCGAGCCCGCTCGCGCCGGTCGAGCAACCCGGCGCGCAGCCGCGCCACCCGCTCCCGCCGCAGCGGATAGCAGGCGCCACCGATAGATGCGGCAATACGGCCCAGCAGCCGTTCGCTCAGCTCCGCTTCGACACATCCGATCGCAGCCGGATCGAGCACGGCAAACCCGGCCGGATGCAGGCTGACGGCCGAGGCGAGCAATCGGTTGAGTTCCCTCTCGCGCTCGATCCGTTGCCGACCAAAATCGCGCAATTCCACTGTCACCCGATCGACGAGCTGATCATCCGCGCTGGCATCGACCCGCAACCGGGCGCGCTCGAAGACCGGGTTGCGGTTGCTCGGGTCGGAGAAGAACGGCTGACGCTCCGCGGTGAGCAGCGCGACGAGCCGGGCTTTAGCCACGCCGAGCAACGGCCTCACGAGCCGTATTCCAGGCATCTCGCGCACCGCGGACATGCCGGCCAACCCATCGATGCCACTGCCGGCGCGGCGGCGGATCAGAGAGGTCTCGGCCTGGTCCTCGCGGTGATGGGCTGTCAATAGATGCAGGCAACCCTGCGCGCGGCACCACTCGGCGAGCAGGTGATAGCGCGCCGCGCGTGCCGCCTCCTGTATGCCGGTCGCCGGCTTGGTGTCGCTCCATACCAGCACGTGATGCGCGATGCCGCGGGCGGCCAGCCAGCCACTGACGAGCCGCGCCTCCTAGCGTCAAAGCCGCCGATCGCGGCAAGCGCCGCGCCCAGCTCGCCAAGCGTCAGCGGGGCTGCCGACATGACCAGCTCAGCAACCGAGCTTCTTCTTCTCCGTCGCGGCGCGCTCTTTTATGGCGGCGCCGGAAGCAGGAAAATCATGGTCGAGCTGGGCCAGTACGACGCAGGCATTCTGCTTTTGATTGGCGCGCGCAAGCGACATGCCGAGCTTGAGCAATTCGTCGGCCGCCTTGGAGCTCTTCGGATAACGTTTGTAACCCTCCGCAAAAGCGCTCGCCGCCTCGGCATAGCGGCCACGCGTGTAATAGGTCTCGCCGAGCCAATATTGTGCGTTGCCGGCCATCGGGTCGTTCGGGTGCTGCTCGACAAAGGCCTTCAACGCCGCTTCCGCGGCCGGATAGTCGGCCTGCTTCAACAGACCGAACGCATGATTGTACTGCTCGCTGGTCGAACCGCTCGGCAATGGCCGGGCGCTCGGCGGAGCAGCGGCGGCCGCAAGTTCGGGCGGCACCGCAGGAACGCCGGGCGGAGTCAATGTGCCGGCGACCGGGCCCGGCCCGCTCTGCGGTGGCAAGAACGCTCCCGGGGGCGCCAGCGGCCCTCCCAACCCGGGCGGGGAGGCACCGGGAGGGATCAGGTTGGCAGCGGTGCCCAACGGCTCGGGCGGCAGCTCACGGGCCGAAGCGCCGCCGGTGCGCGAACGCGGCGGAGGCGGGCTTACCGCCGCGTAACCTCCGGACCCAGGCGGCGTCTGGCTGAGACGCGGTTCAGCATCGCCGTTGACCTGGTCGATCCGCTGGCGCAGCCGCTCGACTTGGTTCATGAACTCCTCGACCCGGCCGGTCAGGTCGCGCATTTGCGATTCGATCCGGTCCATGCGGATTTCGGCGTTCATCGCGACACCGGGATCGCCCGCGGCCGCGAGCGGCGTCGGGCCGCCGCGATAGACCTGCCGTTGCAGCATGTTGAGATCGCGCTCCAGCCGGTCGAGACGCTCGAAAGTCGAGCGGTCCTGGCCGTACGCCGGCAGAATGGGAACAGCAGCGGCGAGGCCGAATGCCACACCGAGAGACGCACATCGCAACAGCGAATGCCGGGACATAACAGGGCCTCGTCAACGAGCGGGTCAGCCGGCGGGCAATAGCGGCATTTCGCCGATCTCGCGCGGCAGCCCGCAGCAGCGCGCTGGCAGATCCCCTGCCGGCAGCCAGCTATTAGGCGTCGTTTTGGGCAAAAAGAGGGCGCCGCCAACCGATCAGCGGTCGAAAATCGTTAACGGCGACCCGCCGGTGCCCCTCAATTTACGGTCGTTACGCCCCGCCGGTTCTGCGCATAGGAGGCATCGTCCGAATGCGGGATCTCGGGACGCTCCTTGCCGTAGCTGATGGTCTGGATGCGCGATGCCGGAATCCCGAGCGCGACGAGCACGTTTTTGACGGCTTGCGCGCGGCGCTCGCCTAACGCCAGATTGTACTCGCGCGTGCCGCGCTCGTCGCAATGGCCCTCGATTGTGACCGAGATATTCGGATAACGCCGGAGCCATTCGGCCTGACGCCGCAATGTCTGCTGACCTTCGGTCTTAATATCGACTTGGTCGTAGTCGAAGAACACGCGATCACCGGCGGTCGACGCCAAATCCTGCTGCGATCCCGGGCCGAACCGCGAACTACTGATGCCGCCGGGTCCCATTGGCCCGCCCGGCCCCCCTGGCGCGGGCTCTGGCGAATGGCTGCAGGCGGCGAGCAGCGCGAGCCCGCCCGCGACAGCGACAAAGCGTCCAAACATCGAAGAACTCCCTCAGTCGATCGGAAATCGAAATACGCTGCCTGGATTGCCGGACATCAGCGAAGCAAGGGCGACCATGCCGGGTCCGAAGCATCGCCCGGGGTGCCGATTTCGCGCTGATTACCGCCAGTCAGATCAATCGAATACAGCCGCGATGACGCGGCCCGGCCGCCCGAGCGTCCCTGGCGGAAATACATCAACACGCGCCCGTTCGGCGCCCAGGTGGGTCCTTCGACCAGAAAATCCTGGGTTAGTAATCGCTCGCCCGAGCCGTCCGGCCGCATGACGCCGATATAAAAGGAACCGCCGTCGATCTTGGTAAAGGCAATCAAATCGCCGCGCGGCGACCAGACCGGCGTGCCGTATTTGCCCGAACCGAAGCTGATCCGCCGCGCTTCCCCGCCGCTGGCGTCCATCACGTAAAGCTGTTGCGAGCCGCCGCGATCGGAGTTGAACACGATCTTGCTGCCATCGGGTGAATAAGACGGCGTCGTATCGATCGAGTTGCCCTCGGTCAGCCGAGATGGCCGACGCGTGCGCAGGTCCAGGACATAAATATTGCTGGCACCGTTCTCGGTGCGGCTGAAGACGATGCGGTTGCCTTCCGGCGAAAAGCGCGGCGCGAAGGTCATCCCCGGGAAGTCCCCGAGCGCTTCCTGCTGGCCGCTGTCAATATTGCGGAGGTAGACGCGCGGCGTACCCTGGGCATAGGACAGATAGGTAATCTCCTGCGCTGAAGGCGAAAATCGCGGGGTCAGCACCAAGGCGCGCCCATCGGTCAGGTACTGATGATTGGCGGCGTCCTGATCCATCAGCGCGAGACGTTTTTCCCGCTTCTCGGCGGGGCCGGACTCGGCGATGTACACGATCCGGCTATCGAAATAGCCGTCTTCGCCGGTGATCCGCTTATAGATCTCGTCGGCGATGATGTGCGCGATTCGGCGCCAGTTCTGCCGCGTCGTCGTATAGGCAAACCCGGCGAGCTGCTGCTCGGCGAAGACGTCCCACAGCCGGAACTCAACCCGAGAGCGGCCGTCGCCTTGCCCGACCACCGTCCCGCTCACCAGCGCCTGGGCATTGATCTGCCGCCAGTCGCCAAACCGGGGTCCCTCGCCCGCCGAGACGGTCTGAATGAAGCTTTTCGGATCGAGCGGACGGAACAGGCCGGAACGCTCGAGATCGGCCGAGATCACCTGCGCCAATTCACGGCCGGTCTGCGCTTCCTCACCGCCGCCACCGGCAAAGGCCGGGATCGCAATCGGCATCGGCTCGACTTTGCCGCGGGTCACGTCGAGGCGCAGCTGAGCGAATGCTGGTCCCGCTAGAAATAGCAAGACGATCGCAAATATGCCCTTTGCGGCGAAAAGAAAGCGGTGGTTCCCCCTCATAGGATGTCCTTCGGGCTGAAACGGACGTAGAGCTCTTTCCACAGTTCGTATTTCTCCGGGGGGAGCTTCAAAGGCGTGCATTGGGGGTTGAAGAAGGTTCGACGGGCGCTCTC
>VAZR01000187.1 GCA_005888515.1 Alphaproteobacteria bacterium
GCACCACGGGATCAGCTCCCATTCAGGGCCGCGGCGCTGGAAATTGTAGAGGATCTGGTTGGCCGCCACGGTATCTCCGCCGGAGAGCCCGACCCATTCCTGCATGTCGTCGAGATCGAAATTCGAGACGCCGTGATGGCGGATCTTGCCGTCGCGCTGCAGGCGCATGAACGCGGCGAGCGTCTCGGCGAGCGGCACCGAGCCGCGCCAATGCAACAGATAAAGGTCAATGCGGTCGGTCTTGAGCCGCTTAAGGCTGCGTTCGCAGGCTTCGATGACGCCCTTCTGCGAGGCGTTATAGGGCAGCACCTTGCTGACGATGAACAGCCGGTCGCGTTGCCCTTGCGCGGCTTCGGCAACGATTTTCTCGGCACCACCGCTGCCGTACATCTCGGCGGTGTCGATCAAGGTCATGCCGAGATCGATGCCAAGCTTCAGCGCCGCCGTTTCCGCGGCGGCGCGGCGGCGATCGTCGCCCATATGCCAGGTGCCCTGACCAAACGCCGGCACGCGCTCGCCATTCGGAAGCGTCACCTGCGGCAAGGTCTCGCTCATCGCTCACCTCCGGTTGTGGCGCCGTTATAACGCAGAAACATCAGCCGCGCGGCACCGTAGACGCGGTCGTCGATGACTGTGAAGCCGACCGGCGTAGGCAATTCCTCGCGCGCCGCGATCTCGACGATAGCCATCGCGTCGGGCGCCAGCCACCCGGCGCTGGCGAGCGCGCTCAGCGCGGGTGCCGCCAACCCGCTCCGGTAAGGCGGATCGAGGAAGGCGACAGCGCAAACCAGCGCCGCGCGGGGCGAGCGGGTCGCATCGCCGGTGATGATGTGGGCACGGTCCTCCTCACCGAGCGCGGCGATGTTACGGCGCAAAGCACACAGCGCCTCGCGCCCGTTCTCGATGAAGACGGCGGCGCTGGCGCCGCGCGACAGGGCTTCGAGACCGAGCGCGCCGGTGCCGGCAAACGCGTCGAGCACCGGCCGGTCGGCAAAGGGCAGCCCCGCCGCGTCGAAGCGGCCGTGCGACAGGATGTTGAAGAGAGCCTCGCGCGCCCGGTCGCTGGTCGGGCGCACCGCCTCACCGGACGGCGCGACGAGCCGGCGGCCTCGGTGCACGCCCCCCACAATGCGCAACCCGCGCGGAGTTTCAGAAGAACGCATATTTGACAACGAACAAGGCGGCCAGCACCAGCATCGACGGGCTCGCTTCGGCAAAGCGCCCGGAGAGCAGCTTGACCGCAGCATAGGTGATGAAGCCGAAGGCGATGCCGTTGGCGATCGAAAACGTCAGCGGCATCGCCAGCGCGGTGACTACCGCGGGGGCGTATTCGGTAACGTCCTCCCAATCCAGCTCGGCAAAGCCGCGCGCCATCAAGCATGCGACAAACAGCAGGGCCGGCGCTGTCGCATAGGCAGGCACCGAGCCGGCGAGCGGCGCGAGGAACAGGGTCAGCAGGAATAAGATTGCGACCGTGACACCGGTCAGGCCGGTGCGCCCGCCGGCCTTAACCCCGGCGGCGCTCTCGATATAGCTGGTGACGGTTGAAGTGCCGAGCAGCGCGCCGGCCATCGCCGCGATCGAATCGGCGATGAACACGCGGCCGATGCGCGGCAGGTGTCCTTCGCGGTCGAGCAGCCCCGCGCGATGCGCGACCCCGACCAGCGTGCCGGTATTGTCGAACAGATCGACGAATAGGAAGACAAAAACGACGGTGGCGATCCCGATATCGAGCGCGCCGCGCAAATCGAGCGCCAGGAAGGTTGGCGCGAGGCTCGGCGGCGTATCGATGATCCCGGCAAACGGCGAAATCCCGAGCAGGATGCCGGCGATGGCGGTGGCGAGGATGGCGAGGATGATCGCGCCGGGAACCGCCAACCGATCGAGGGCGACCATCACGATGAATCCAGCGCAAGCCAACAGGGCCGCGGGAGCTTTCAGATTGCCGAGGGTGACCAGCGTGTCGGGGTTCGCGACGATGATGCCGGCTTCCTTCAGCGCGATGATCCCGAGGAACAAACCGATCCCGGCTGAGATCGCCATTTTTTGCGACAACGGGATGGCATCGACGATCCAGGAGCGGATGCGGGTCAGGCTGAGGATCAGGAACAGACCGCCGGACAGGAACACCGCACCGAGCGCGATCTCCCAGGTGTAGTGCAGCCCCTTGACGACGGTGTAAGCGAAGTAGGCGTTCATCCCCATGCCTGGCGCCAGCGCCAGCGGGTAATTGGCGAACAGCGCCATCAAGAGGGTCGCGAAGGCGGAGGCGAGGCAGGTGGCGACGAACACCGCGCCGCGGTCCATCCCCGCCTCGCTCAGGATCAGCGGGTTGACGAAGACGATATAGGCCATCGTCAGATAGGTCGTCGCGCCGGCGACGATTTCGATGCGGATGGTCGTGCGGTTTTCGTCAAGCCGGAACAGTCTTTCGAGCATGTCTCCCCCTTGCCCGGTTACCGCCGACGCCGAGCTGTTCTTGCAGAACCTTGCCCGTGACTTCTTCGATCTCGCCGCGAGCGAGATTGCCAAGCTGAAACGGGCGATAGGCCAAGCGGATCAGCCGGGTCACCGGGTAGCCGAGATGCTCGAGGACGCGCCGCACCTCGCGGTTCTTGCCTTCCTGCAATGACATCGTAATCCAGGCATTGGAGCCCTGCTGGCGGTCGAGCTGGGCGCGGATCGAGCCATAGGCGACGCCGTCGACAGTGGTGCCGCGGGCCAGCGATGCCAGGCGCGCGGGATCGACAAACCCGTGCACGCGCACCCTGTAGCGGCGTGCCCAGCCGGTCGCCGGCAATTCGAGACGGCGGGCCAGCGCGCCGTCATTGGTCAAGAGCAGCAGCCCTTCGGAATTGAGATCGAGGCGGCCGATCGAAATCAGCCGCGGCAGATCGGACGGTAACGCGCCGAACACGGTGGGGCGGCCCTTCTCGTCGCGATGCG
>VAZR01000188.1 GCA_005888515.1 Alphaproteobacteria bacterium
GCCCGGTAGTATTCGAGGATGGCGTGTGCGCGGGCGGGCTTTGCCGCCCATTCGCGGTTGAGACGCCGCGCCACCGCCTCCTCGCCCGTCTGGGTCGAGCCGTGGTCGCCGAGGAACACGATGTCGCGGAAGCCGTGCAATTGAAGACTCCGGGCGGCGTATTCGATGGTCTTCTCGAAGGTGTCCTCGGGAACCGTGATCGTGCCGGGAAAACGCATATGCCCGCCCGGCGGATCGAGGCCGCCTTCGGGCACATAGGACAACACGGGCGCGACAAGCGCCGTTCCCACCGCAGCCGCGATCTTTCCGGCGAGCAATTTGACCCGCAGGTTGTGCTTGCCGATCGCCATGTGCGGCCCGTTCTGCTCGGTGCCGCCGATCGGGACGATCGCAATCGTCTTGCCCGCGGCGAGCTGATCGCGCAGTTCGGTCCAGGTCAGCTCTTCGATGTACACGCTCGCTCCGCTGTCGCCGCGGGCCGCGCCCCCGCTGGCGACCATGAGACAAAATAGTAACCCAACGATTATCGCGCGCATTTTAGCCCTTCCTTCTCGCGTGTGCGTTTATCTCTATCGGTTATGATTCGAGGCAAGCGCGTTATGATCGGGAAACACCCGGCCGCGACACGCGACCGGGATTCAGAGGACGGGGGGACCGGCGCGATGGAAATTGCCGCAGCATTCCTGCCGTGGACGGATCACCGAACCAGCGCGGCATCGATGAGGCGCGCGTGACGGCAGCAGGTCAGGCATTGAGCAGGTCAGCGTTGCGGCCGGAGCTTACGCCGGGTTTCGGCGGCGGCTCGGCATCGCCTTGGCGGTTGTCTTTCTGCTGTTCCGACAGTTCAGCGAGTTCGGCTGAACCAAGCTCTTCAACCCATTGAGCAGTTTATCGGAGGAAGACCATGACCTTGAGCATTGCGCATCTGCAGCCGCTGGTCGCCCTGATTGCGGGTGTGTTGATCCTGCTGGTGCCGCGGATCCTGAACTACATCGTCGCGATCTATCTTATCATCGTCGGGATCATCGGCCTCGGGCTGGTTCGTTGATCCCGGCGAGCACAGTGAGCCGGTCGTAAACCAGGCGGTCGATCTCGAGGCCCTCACTCGAGAGGCGGGCGCGGTTCTTCGCCGATTGCTCGCCCGGAATGCGGATCTCGCTGAAGCCGGGCAAGGGCGGCACCGCCTTGACCTTTGCGATCAGCGCCGCGAGCTCGCGCTTCAGATCGGCGAGCGGCACCAAAAGATCGGGGCGGAAGGCGATAAAGACATAGCCGTCATTGCCGGCGCCGAGCGCCGACCCGGCGAGCAGCCCGAAGGCCTGCACGATCAGCCCGAGCCCGAAACCCTTATGGCCGCCGAACGGCAACAGCGCCCCGTCGCGCGCCTCCTTGGCATCGCGGGTCGGCTTGCCGTCGCGGTCGATTGCGACGCCTTCGGGCAGCGGCGCACCGAGGCGGACGCGCAACGCCAGATCGGTGCCCATGAAAGCCGAGGTACCCATGTCGAGGACCAGCGGTCCGTCATCGCCCGGCAGGGCGAAGGCGATCGGGTTGGTGCCGAGCACCGCGCGACTACCGCCGTGGGGCGCCACCGCCGCGCCGCTGCTCGCGGTGTGGATCGCGACCAGGCCGGCGCGCGCGATCATCTCGACAAAATAGGCGCTGCGCCCGCTCATCCAGCTATCGGTGACGCCGATGATTGCAACGCCGTGCGCGGCGGCCTTCGCGATCGCCGCACGGGCGGCGTGATACATCGCGACCATACCGTTGTTGTTGCCGCCGTCGTATAGCGCCGAGACCTCGGTCTCGTGCAGGATCGCCATCGGCCGGCGCGGCTGCGCGAAGCGCGGGTGCTCGGGAATGTTGAGGATCTTGGCGAGCCCGGAATACTCGTAACCGCACAGCGCCGCATCGATCACATGGTCGGCGATGATCCACGCTTCCTCGGCATCGTAGCCGATGCCGCGCAACGCGCGTTCGCCGAGCGCACGCGCCTCATCGACGCCGAGATGGATTCGATCAGAGGACATCGTGTGATCCTCAAGGTTTATGCGAGACGAATAGCTCGACCGTCGTGTTGTCGGGGATCATGTCGTTCGAGGTGGTGCCGCTCTTATACGGGATGTCGAAGCGCGAGAACGCGTCGAGCAGGATCTTGGCGGTATCCGGTGCGACACCGCTGCGCACAAAGAGCCGGATCCCCATCGCCGGCGCGTCGCCAAAGATCGCCGTCGTCTCCGGCCCATGCGCGTCCCACCCGGCGTTGCGCAGGATGTTGGTGATCTGGTTGGCGTAGGTGAAGGCTTCGGCGTCGCCGGGAACGCACGACACAACGACGCGATGGCTGCCGAAGGGGCGCAGGTAATCCTCGAGCTTCTTTGCGGCGTCGCTGTCGATCGAGCGGGTCTTCGCCTTCTCCCGCAGCACATCGATCTGGGCCTGCAATTCGCCGATCCGTGAATTCAGCGTGTACAGCGAGCTCGTAAGGCTATCGACTGTTTGTTCCGGGTTGGCCGGCGGCGCGCCCGGCAATAATCGGGCGAGCGCGTTGAGATGCGAGGAGAGCTCGCGCAATTGCCCAAGTTCGCGGCTCTGCTGCCACGCCGAGGCGGCAGTCGCGAGCGCGCCGCAGACGAGCACAGTGGCGATCCACGGCAGCTTGGCGGCGCGCGGCGCCTGCGCGAGCGTCGCGACAAAGGCGAGCGCCGCCATCACCCCGACGGCGATAGTCGGCAGCCACGCCTGTGCCGCCTGCAACCACCACATCAGAGTCGGGAGGCTCCGTTACCCCGCGTCGGGAACATTCTTTTCCAGCTCGTCGAGCCAGACCGCGGCATGCGCATCCGACGGCGCACGCCAATCGCCGCGCGGCGACAGTGACCCGCCGGACGAGATCTTGGGCCCGTTCGGCAGGGCCGAGCGCTTGAACTGGCTCTGCTCGAAAAAGCGCCGCAGAAAGACCCGCAGCCAGCTCTTGATCTCGGCGAGGCCATAGGCGCGTCGCGCGGTTTCGGGGGTGTTGGGCGGCCACACGCCGCGTTCGACATCATGCCAGGCATTCCAGGCGAGATAGGCGATCTTCGATGGGGCGAAGCCATAGCGGGTGGCATAGAACAGGTTGAAATCCTGCAACGCATAGGGGCCAACGATGCTCTCGGTCGATTGGATCGCGCCATCCTCACCGGCCGGCACCAGTTCCGGCGAGATTTCGGTAGCCAGAATATCGTGCAACACCGCGGCGGTCTCCTGGTCGACATCGCCGCTCGCCGCGACAAATCGGATCAGGTGTTGGATCAGCGTCTTCGACACCGAGGCGTTCGGGTTGTAGTGCGACATCTGATCGCCAACGCCATAGGTACACCAGCCGAGCGCCAATTCGGATAAATCGCCGGTGCCGACCACGATCGCGCCGTTGTTGTTGGCGAGCCGAAACAGATAATCGGTGCGCAGACCGGCCTGGACGTTCTCGTAGGTCACATCGTAGAGCGCCTCGCCTTTTGCCGAGGCGTGGCCGATATCCGCGAACATCTGGTTGGCCGCCGGGCGGATGTCGATTTCGGCGCCGGTGACGCCGAGCGCCTTCATCAATCGCCAGGCATTCGCCTTGGTCTGCGTGCTCGTGGCAAAACCCGGCAAGGTGTAGGCAAGGATATTGCTGCGCGGCAGCCCGAGCCGGTCCATGACCCGCGCCGAGACGATCAGCGCCTGCGTCGAATCGAGCCCGCCCGAAACGCCGATCACCAGCTTTTTGAGGCCGGTCGCGGCAAGCCGCTGCGCCAGTCCCTGCACCTGGATATTGTAGGCCTCGTAACAATTGTCGGCGAGCATCGCCGGATCGGCCGGCACAAAGGGAAAGCGCTCGACCCTACGGCGTAACTCTAGCTCCCCGGCGGCCGCGGCGAAATCGAACGCGACACGGCGGAACGGCGGCGCCGCTTCGCCGATCAATCGCGCATTGTCGCCAAAGGTATTGGTGCGCATCCGCTCCTGGCGAATGCGGCCGAGATCGACATCGGCGACCGCCATCTCGGGCGTGGCGCTGAAGCGTTCGGTCTCGGCCAGCATGTCGCCGATCTCGAAGATGCCGGCCTGGCCGTCCCAGGCAAGATCGGTCGTCGATTCGCCGGCGCCGGCAGCGGAATAGGCATAGGCGGCGAGACAGCGCGCCGATTGCGAGGCGCACAGGAGGCGCCGCATCTGCGCCTTGCCGATCACGATATTGCTGGCCGACAAATTCAGCAGGATCTCGGCGCCGGCCGCCGCGCCGAGCGCGCTCGGCGGCTGCGGCACCCAAAGGTCCTCGCAGATCTCGACGTGAAAAATGAATTCGTTGGGACCGCCAGCGGCAAACAGCAGATCGATGCCGAACGGTGCCTCCTGTCCGGCGAGGGCGATCATCGCGTCGCGCACCCCTTCGCCCGAGGTGAAATGCCGCCTTTCGTAGAACTCCCGGTAATTCGGCAGAAACACCTTCGGCACGATGCCGAGCAATCGGCCGCGATGAATGACGATGCCGCAATTGTAGAGCCGCCCGCGCCAGCGCAACGGCGCGCCGACGACAAAGACCGGCGACAGCTTCTTGCTTGCGGTCAGCAGGCGAGCGATCTGCCCGACCACTCCATCGAGCACGGCATCCTGAAACAGGAGATCGTCGATCGCATAGGCCGACAGGCACAGCTCGGGAAAGACCATCAGCGCGAGCCCGGCCTTGTCGCCCTTGGCGAGCAGCTCCAGCACCTGATCGCCGTTCTTCGTCGGCTCGGCCACCGCAACCTGCGGCACGCAGGCGCCGACTCGCACGAATTCATGCCGATAGGGAGAGAAAAACGCGGACATCGAGCGCGGCCCTCGCGTGGTGCTCACTGCCGTGTCATCTATGTAATGACTCTATTGAGTATAAGCGGTCACCACTCACGGCCGATGCTTAATCCGCCCTCAGCACCGCGATCCCGAGGCGCTCGGCAGCATTGCACAGACCGGCATCTTTGCTCGCGAGAGGCACACCAAGCCGCATCGCGAGCTCCAAATAAGCGGCATCATACGCCGTAAGATGCTCCTCGCGAGCGAGGTCGAGGATCCTGCCAAAGGCCCGCGAGGATGTTTCCCCGTCCACCAGGATTACCATGTCTTCCAGCTTAGCGATAAACTCGCTGCTGTTGGCTGGCGTGATCCGTTGGCGCCGTTCGGCAAGTGCCAGAACATTTGCGACTTCGATCGGCCATATGGCCGGAACCGAAGCTGCCTCTGTGACCAAACGCGCAAGTATCTGGCGGGCTGATGTAGTGTTTTCGTCCTCGAAGCACCAAGCGAGAGCAACAGATGCGTCGAGTACGAAATCCGTCACCGGCGACCTTCTTCAATGAGCTGCTTTACCGGTACACCCAGCGTCCGGCCCTTACTGAATTCCATGAGCCTTTCGACCGCTTCGCGGCGGCGGTCGGGGTTGGGACGCCCGATCGGAACAAGACGCGCAATTGGCTTCCCATGCTTGGTGATCGTGATCTGCTCACCGCGCGCGACACGTTC
>VAZR01000189.1 GCA_005888515.1 Alphaproteobacteria bacterium
CGACCTTGTCCTTGCGCGCCATCATCGTCGGGAGATCGAGACTGGCCTTGCTGATCTTGATCCCGTGCTCCGCCAGCCCGTTGCGCGCCTCGGCGTATTTCTCGGAGGATTGCAGCAGCGCCTTCGACGGGATGCAGCCGATGTTGAGGCAGGTCCCGCCGGCGGTTTCGCGGCCGTCGATACAGGCGGTTCTCATGCCGAGCTGGGCGGCGCGCATCCCCGCGACATAGCCGCCCGGCCCGGCGCCGATCACGACGACATCGTAGCGTTCTGCCATTGTTTCGATCCGGCTGTATTACCGGCGCGGCGCGGGCCCCTCCTGAGACCCCGGCTCAGGCTGACGGCGAGGTAAGGCCGCGCCGGTTATCTCGGCATAAAGCGCATCCGGCGCGAGATCGGCCCCGTTCGGCCAGGCAACTGCGCCAAATTCATCCACCTTGACCTGGCGAAAGAAAGCCTCGTCCCGCAACGGCCGGAAGACTTCGCCGTACAGTTCGCCGGAGAGGTCGATCGTGCCGGAAACGCCGTCGCGGAATTCGATCTTCAGCCGGTATTTCGGCAGAGCGCTCACGCGCACAATCTCATGCAGCATAATTCACTCCAGTGGGTCGATATCGCTCAACGGCTTGCGCTGTTCGGCCGAGGTCCAGTTGGCCTGCAGCTCCTGGTAGTGCAGCTCGGCCCATTCGACCACCAGCGCCAGAGCCCGCCGCGGCAGATATCCGGATATGACTTCCAGGTTGTCTATCGCGATCCGCGCTTCGTGATCTTGATAATACGCATGAAAATGCGGTGGCGGGTGATCTCTGTAATACATGCGGACAGCGATGCCGAAAAAGAGGCTGATCGTCGGCATCGGACCGAGTGATGCCGTCAAATATCGAACAGGAGGCGCGAGGGATCCTCGACGCATTCCTTGATCCGCACGAGAAACGTCACGGCCTCGCGGCCGTCGATGATGCGGTGATCGTAGGTCAGCGCGACATACATCATCGGCCGGATCTCGATCTTGTCGCCGACCGCGACCGGCCGGCGCTCGATCTTGTGCATGCCGAGGATCGCCGATTGCGGCGGGTTGAGGATCGGCGTCGACAACAATGAGCCGTAAACCCCGCCGTTCGAGATCGTGAAGGTGCCGCCCGACAGATCCTCGATCGTCAGCTTTCCATCGCGCGCCTTGCGGCCGAGCGCGGCGATCTCCTTCTCGACCTCGGCGAAGCTTCTGCGGTCTGCATCGCGCACGACCGGCACGACGAGGCCCTGCTCGGTGCCGACCGCGACGCCAATGTCGTAGTGATTCTTGTAGACGATGTCTTCGCCGTCGATCTCGGCATTGACCGCCGGCAATTCCTTCAGCGCGGCGATCGCCGCCTTGACAAAGATCGACATGAAGCCGAGGCGCACACCGTGCTTCTTCTCGAACGTCTCGCGCCAGCGCTCGCGCAGCGCGATCGCGCCCGACATGTCGATTTCGTTGAACGTCGTCAGCATCGCCGCATTCTGCTGCGCCTCCTTGAGGCGCTCGGCGATACGGCGGCGCAGCCGGGTCATCCGCACCCGGGTTTCGCGTTGCGCAGGTGGACGGTCGGCCGGCGGCTCAGCGACCGGAGGCGGTGGCTCGCGCCGCTCGCGCGGTGGCGGCGGTTCGGCCGACGGCTCCTTGACCGGAGAGGGCGTCGTCTGGCCCCGCGCCGCGATCACATCTTGCTTGGTGATGCGTCCACCGCGCCCGGTCGGTGGAATCCGCGCCGCGTCGAGCCCGCTTTCTGCAACGAGCTTACGTACAGCCGGCCCCGCCCGTTCGAGCGCCTGTTCGGCGTTGGCAGCCCCCACCCGCGCGCTAAGCGCGCTTCCCTCCCCCGCTTGCGGGGGAGGGTTTTTCGGGCCGCGCTCGGGAGAAACTCCCTCCCCCGCAAGCGGGGGAGGGCTGGGGTGGGGGCTAGAGGCCGCGGCTCCATCCATAATCGTACCGAGCACCGCGCCGACCGGAACATTGGTGCCTTCACCGGCGCGGATCTCGCCCAGTGTGCCCGCCGCCGGCGCCGGCACTTCCAGCGTCACCTTGTCGGTTTCCAGCTCGACGACCGGCTCGTCCCGTTCGATCGCGTCGCCAGGCTGCTTCAGCCATTTCGCGACCGTCGCCTCGGTCACCGATTCGCCGAGGGTGGGGACGGTGATTTCGATCGTCATCGCGCTATTTCAGCCCGCCAGCGCGTTATTAACGAGCTGCGCCTGTTCCTGCTGATGGCGCTTGAACAGGCCGGTCGCGGGTGAGGCGGCCTCGGTGCGGCCGACAAAGCGCGGCCGCTTCGCGGCGATGTCGAGCCCGGCCAAGACCCGTTCGATGCGGCGGTCGACAAAGCTCCAGGCACCCATATTCTGCGGCTCCTCCTGGCACCACACGATTTCCGCGCTCGGATAACGCCGCAGCACCTCGGCGAGTGTTTTGAACGGGAACGGGTAGAGCTGTTCGATCCGTACCAGCGCCACCGATCTGTCACCCTTCTCGGCGCGCGTTTTCAGCAGATCAAAATAGACCTTGCCGCTCGTCAGCACGACGCGGCGCACCTCGGCATCCGGCACGATCGTCTCGGTCTCGCCGATCACGCGGTGAAACGTCGTCCCCGGCCCCATATCGGTCAGCGGTGACATGACCTCTCTGGCGCGCAGCAGCGATTTCGGTGTGACGATGACCAGCGGTTTCCGGAACCGGCGGCGGACCTGCCGCCGCAGCGCGTGGAAATAATTGGCCGCGGTCGTCAGATTGCACACCTGCATATTGTCTTCGCCGCACAGCTGCAGATAGCGCTCGAGCCGGGCCGAGGAGTGCTCCGGCCCCTGGCCCTCATAGCCGTGCGGCAGCAATAGCACGAGCCCGCTCATGCGCAGCCATTTGGCTTCGCCCGAGGACAGGAACTGGTCGATAATGACCTGCGCGCCATTGGCGAAATCGCCGAACTGCGCCTCCCAGATCACCAGCGTCATCGGGTCGGCGAGGCTGTAGCCGTATTCGAAGCCGACGACTGCGGCCTCGGATAGCGGGCTGTCGATGATCTCGAACGGCGCCTGACCCTGGCGGATGTGGTTGATCGGGACGTAGCGCTCCTCGGTCTGCTGATCAACCAGCACCGCATGGCGATGCGAGAAGGTGCCGCGCCCGCTGTCCTGACCGGACAGGCGGACATGGGTTCCCTCGGCGCACAGCGTACCGATCGCCAGCGCCTCGGCGGTGGCCCAATCTATTGTTGGGCTGGCGATCCCCTCGCCGGACTCGATGGCGGCACGTTTGGCGTCGAGCTGGCGAGCGATCTTGCGGTTCAGATGAAAGCCTTCCGGCACCGTCACGAGGCCGCGCCCGACCTCTCGCAGCAGCTCGACCGGTGCCACCGTGTCGCCGCGGCGATCATCATCGGGCGCGGTTTCGAGCCCGGCCCAGGCGCCCTCCAGCCAGTCGGCCTTGTTCGGGCGATAGCTGTCGGCCGCAGCGAATTGCGCTTCGAGATCGGCGATGAAGCCGTTCGCCATCGCCTCGACCTCGGCCTCGCTCATCACGTCGGCGGCGACCAGCCGTTGCGCGTAAAGCTGGCGGGTCGTCGGATGGCGAGCGATCGTGCGATACATCAGGGGCTGCGTGAAGGCCGGCTCGTCGCTCTCGTTATGGCCGTGCCGGCGGTAACAGAACAGATCGATGACCACGTCCTTCTTGAAGCGCTGGCGATATTCGACCGCGGCGCGGGCCACCTCGACCACCGCTTCGGGATCGTCGCCGTTGACGTGGAAGATCGGCGCCTGCACGCCCTTCGCGACATCCGACGGGTAGGGGCTGGAGCGCGCGAAAGACGGGCTCGTCGTAAAGCCGATCTGCTTGTTGACGATGATGTGGATCGTGCCGCCGGTGCGGAAGCCACGCAGATCAGCCAATTCCAGCGACTCCGCGACGAGCCCCTGGCCGGCAAAAGCGGCGTCGCCATGCATCAGGATGCCGACCACCTGGTTGCGCTCGGCATCGCCGCGCTGATGCTGCTTGGCGCGGACCTTGCCGAGCACGACCGGATCAACCGCTTCGAGATGCGACGGGTTGGCGGCCAGCGACAGATGCACGCTGCGGCCGCCGATTTCGCGGTCGCCCGAGGTGCCAAGATGGTATTTGACGTCGCCCGAGCCCTGGACATGCTCGGGGTTCGCGGCATTGCCCTGGAATTCCGAGAAGATCGCGGCGAACGGCTTGCCCATGAAATTGGCCAAGACGTTGAGCCGGCCGCGATGCGGCATGCCGATGACAAATTCGCGGATGCCCAGCTCGGCGCCGCAGCGCAGGATCGATTCGAGCGCCGGCATCAGCGATTCCGCCCCTTCGATGCCGAACCGCTTGGTCCCGGTATAGCGGCGGTCGAGAAAGCGCTCGAAGGTCTCAGCCACGGTGAGGACCCGCAGGACCTCCTTCTTCGCCGCGTTGGTCAGCTGTGGTCGATCGTGGAGATGCTCGAATTTCTGCTGGATCCACTGTCGCTCGGCGAGCACCTGGATGTGCATGTACTCGATGCCGATCCGGCCGCAATAGCATTGGCGCAGGATCGTGATGATCTCGCGCAGTGTCGCGCGCTCGCGGCCGAACAGATTGTTGATGAAAATCTCGCGGTCGAGATCCGCCTCGGTGAAGCCCCAAGTGCGGTAATCGAGCTCATTGTGCGGCCGCCGCTGTTCGAGCTTCAGCGGGTCGAGATCGGCTTCGAGATGGCCGCGCACCCGGTAGGAGCGGATCAGGTTCAGCGCCCGGATCGAATCGGCCGCTGCCTGCTGCACAGCCGCTCCGTTGACGGCCGGGACAGGCGCTGGCGCTTCGGGCGCCACGATCGGCGGCAGCGGCCGCGACCAGGGCGGGCCGGCGCGTTCGGCGCGGATCGCCGCCGCATCATCGCCGAATCCGGCGAAAAACTGCCGCCAGCTCTCGTCGACCGCCGCCGGGTCTTCGAGATACCGGCTGTAAAGCTCGGCGATGAATTCGGCGTTGGCGCCGGACAGAAAGGTCGTTCCGTTGATCCCGGTCATCGAGAAGCCTCGGTGCTGCGCCGATTATTGTCCGCGGCGCGGCTTACGATCCGATAAACAAGCAATCCCGGTTTTATGTGGCGCTTTTCGGCCGAATTGCGACGCGGAAGCCCTCAACCCAGCCCCGCGATTACCGATGAGTCCCGCACCCCGCCCAAAACCCGCACTATCCCGATTGCCGTCTTCTATCCTCGATAAACGTAGCGGGCGTGACAATTGGAATACCTCGGAACTGGTTCAGCGCGAGTAGATCGGCGTCACCGCTCACGATCATGTCCGCGCGGCCGTTGACCGCCAGCTCCAGAAACTTGTCGTCAGTTGGGTCACGACAGGCGGTAATCCGCTCCACAATGGCGACCAGCTCGGCCGCAGACATGAGCTTCCGCAGCCAAACCCGCGTTTCCTCGGCGATCAACCGGTCGAAGTAAGGTCGAGCTGTGACGTCGAATAGCTGTCGTTCGGTCGCTACAGATTTGAGCAGAATTTCGCGTTCTTCGATCAGGTGAACGGCTGCGGCAGGTGTCGAATTTCGCTTGAGCGCGGCGCTGATAAAGACGTTGGTGTCGGAGTACCACTCTCACCCGGCACGCGGCTCTACTTCGTGTTGCGCCTGCTTGATTAGCCGGTCGATATCATCATCGGTCAGCCCCGCCGCGACGACACGCAGGCGCGGGTGGAAACCTCGCTCACCGTGGTTTCGATCATTTCGCCTTGCTGGGCCATCGCTTCAACTCCTTGGCCGAATCTGGGCCTGGGCGGGCCGGTTTTCAAACGCCTTCCGGGAGGTTCCTCAGCCCCCCAGCACCTCTTTCATCGTGCTGCCGATCGCGGCGGGGGATTCGGTGACCGTGACGCCGGCGCTCCTCAGCGCTTCCATCTTGTCGGCGGCGGTGCCCTTGCCGCCGGCGATGATCGCGCCGGCATGCCCCATCCGCCGGCCGGGCGGGGCTGCCGCGCCGGCGATAAAGCCGACCGTCGGCTTCTTGCGCCGTGCGGATTTGAGGAGCGCGGCGCCGTCCTCCTCGGCATGGCCGCCGATCTCGCCGATCATGACGATCGCCTCGGTCTCATCATCGGCGAGAAACATTTCGAGGACATCGGTGAAGTCGAGGCCATGGATCGGGTCCCCGCCGATCCCGACGCAGCTCGACTGGCCGAGTCCAGCGGCCGTCGTCTGCGCCACTGCCTCGTAAGTTAGTGTGCCGGAGCGCGACACGATGCCGATATTGCCGCGCCGATGGATGTGGCCGGGCATGATCCCGATCTTGCATTCCTCGGGCGTGATCACCCCCGGGCAATTCGGCCCGATCAGGCGGCTTTTCGACCCGGTGAGGGCCCGTTTGACCCGGACCATGTCGAGGACCGGGATCCCCTCGGTGATGCACACGACCAGCTCGATCCCGGCGTCGACCGCTTCGAGGATCGCATCGGCCGCATAGGGCGGCGGCACATAGATGACGCTGACCGTTGCGCCGGTTTTGGCACGCGCCTCCTCGACCGTGTCGAACACCGGCAGATCGAGATGCTTGGTGCCGCCCTTTCCCGGGGTCACGCCGCCGACCATCTGCGTGCCGTACGCGATCGCCTGCTCGGAATGAAAGGTGCCCTGCGCCCCGGTAAACCCTTGGCAAATGACTGTGGTAGAGGCGTCGACGAGTATCGACATCAAGCCGCCTCCCTGACCACGTCGACGACTTTTTTGGCGGCATCCTCGAAGTTTTCCGCCGCGATCAATGGCAGCCCCGATTGCCCGAGGATCTTGCGCCCCAGCTCGACATTGGTGCCTTCAAGCCTGACCACGAGCGGCACGTGCAGGTTGAC
>VAZR01000070.1 GCA_005888515.1 Alphaproteobacteria bacterium
AGGAGGGCGCGGAATCCTGGCGGCCCATCTCGAACCCCATCAGCGAGGGCATGCCGAGCCCGCCGAGCTTGATGTAGACGTTCGGGAACTGGCCGAGCTTGGCGATCTGCTGGCTCCACTCCGCGAAGACCTCATCGCGCTTGTCGGTATAGGGGCCGACCGCGAGCGCGCCGCCGATATGATTGAGCACGATCTTGGTTTCCGGGAAGGCACGTGCGAGATCGACCAGATCGCCGAGCTGCGAATGAAACATCCACGCTTCGAAGGTCAGGTTAAGCGGCGCCAGCGCGGCGAAGCCCTCGCGCCACGCACGATCGAGGTAGAGCCCCTCCCCCGAGCCGGAAGTGAAGATCCTGAGGCTCGGATCGGCATGCCACGTCGCGCCGTTGCGGATGCCGCGAAAGCGTCCGCCGGACAGAGTGATGTGCTGCTCCAAGATGCCCCTGGCGCGGCTGCCGACGCGGAAATCGACATTGCCGATAATGCCGGCGCAGGCACGCGTGGCGCCATACTTGCCGCTCTCGCTCATCGCCGAGACGCCGGCGACGAATTGCGTTTCGCCGAGCGAGCGCTGTTCTGGCGGTCCCTCGGCGCGGTACATCTCGCGGCACTCGAGAAAGACGGTGGCGCGGATGTTGTGACCGCTGTTCAGATCCTCCATCAGATCGTGGAACAGGTAGCGGTTGCCCGGCCGGTCCCACAGGTGGTGGTGGGGGTCGATGATCGGCCGCTCGGGTTCGAGCGCCGGCTCCTGTGTCGCGGCGAGCCAGTCCTTGCGGATCGGCAGGTGGCGGGCAGACGGGGCGGAGGAGGATTGCATCGGTTGGGGGCTCCCGATTGTCGCGGACGCCAAGTCTGCGACGCCGGCGCGCCGAATGCCACGATTTTGATGCTGCGGGTGCGTTAAACCTTCGCCAGTACGCGCTCGCGGAAGGAACGCATCTCGGCGATTATGTCGTCGGCTTCGGGCCGCTCGAAATCGAAATCGATCGCGATGACGCCGAGATCGCGCAAAGCACGAATATCGGCGACGAGATCGGCGTCGCTGCCGGAGAACAGCCGGCGGTTGCCATCCGATGCGGTGGGCGGCACCGCATCGCCGTACCGCTTGACGCGGTAGGTCAGCGCAACGGCGTTCGGATCGCGCCCGGCGGCCGCGGTCAATTGGCGCAGCCGCGCGACCCCGGCTTGATAACGCGGCAAGGTGTCGAGCAGATGCGCGTTGTTGCTGCCGATCGGATACCAGGCGTCGCCGAGCCGCGCGGCGCGGCGCAATGACGGGCCGCTTTCGCCGCCGACCCAGATCGGCGGGTGCGGGTGTTGCACCGGTTTCGGCGCCAGGACAAGCCCGTCATAATGAACGTAGCGTCCGTCGATCTTGGGTGTGTCCGCGGTCCACAAGGTCCGGAACGCGGCGACGTATTCGTCGGTGACCGCGCCGCGTTCGGCGAAGGGCGTGGTCACGACCGCATCGAATTCGGCTTTGAGCCAGCCGGCGCCGATACCGACGGTCAGGCGCCCGTCCGATAGCACGTCGATTGTTGCCAGCATCTTGGCGGCAAGCACCGCCGGGCGATGCGGCACGACGAGAACGGCGAGCACAATCCGCAGCTTCGATGTGATCGCTGCCAGATAAGCAGCGAGCGTCAGCATCTCATGACGCTGAGCGCTGTCCTGCGAATAGAACGCGCCGCTTTCGGAATAGGGATAGCCCGGCTCGGCCGTGTCGGGCAGCACGACATGGTCGGTAACGGTCAGATAATCATAGCCGAGCGCTTCGCCCTCGCGCGCGATACGCGCAAAAACACGCGGCGCGACAAGCGCGCCGGTGTTCGGCAGATTGAAACCGAATTGCATCTCCGCCTCCTCGATCCGCACGACCTATGGCCGGCGGGCAGTTTGCGTCGCGCGCGTGGCCGCGCGCGAGCGCAAATTTACAGAGCAGGCGGAGCTGTTGACTACGGCGTCACGTCGAAGCGGGCATCGCCGGCTTTGAAGCGGCCGCCGGCTTCCGAGCCGCGGTCTTGCGCGCCGCCGGCTTGCGAGCCGTGGTCTTGCGTGCGGTCGTTTTCCGCGCCGTCGTCCGGCTCGCGCTCGCCTTGCTGGCGGTCTTGCGCGCGGTTGTTTTGCGCTTGGTCGCCGTCTTGCTGGCGGCGGTTTTGCGCGTCGCCGGCTTGCGCGCGGTTGTCTTGCGCGCCGTCGTTTTGCGTGCAGTCGTTTTGCGTGCAGTCGTCTTGCGCCTGGTCGTCGTTGCCATTTGAGTCTCCTACGCGGTGATCGCAAACAGCGAAGGCGTAACGTTTCGCCTCCCCTATTACGATGCCTGACACTTACGGAGCCGATTTGGTTCCGCAACACGAATTGAAAACCTTTTTTGGAAACAGGAGGTTAATTGACCTGTTGATACGAAGAGAGAATCGCATTCCGTCGAATCGGTCATGAGAGCAGCAGCACTTCGACAAAAAGCTAACGACGGAAAACGACGTAAAATCGATACGGTTGCAACGCTCGAAGCAGCACTCGATCCTGCTGTTGCGGCGAAGCGCGCGCAGCTGCGCTATGTCCATGACTCGATGCCGGGCATCACGCGTCATGCCGCGCGCAACGGATTCGACTACCGCGTGCCGGACGGCTCGCTGGTTCGCGACATCGCAACGTTGAAACGCATCCGCGCGTTGGCGATCCCGCCGGCGTGGACGGATGTGTGGATCTGCCGCGATCCAAACGGGCATCTGCAAGCGACCGGACGCGATCAGCGCGGCCGTAAACAATATCGCTATCATCCGCGTTGGCGCGAAGTGCGCGACGAAGCCAAGTACGGCAAACTGCTGATTTTCGCGCGCGTGCTGCCGTTGATCCGCGCGCGCGTCGAGGAAGATCTGAAACGGCCCGGGTTGCCGCGCGAGCGGGTATTGGCGGCCGTGGTACGCTTGATGGAATTGACGCTGTTCCGCGTCGGCAACGCCGAATACGCCAGGAACAACAAAAGCTTCGGGTTAACGACGTTGCGTGATCGCCATGCCCGCGTCGACGGCAGCCACATTCATCTGAGCTTCCGCGGCAAGAGCGGCAATCGCTACGAGAGCAACATCAACGACCGCCGCCTCGCTCGTATCGTCAAAGGTTGCCGTGACCTGCCGGGCTACGAGCTGTTCCAATATCTCGACGACGAGCGCAATCAGCACGCGGTCGGCTCGGAAGAGGTCAACGCGTATCTGCGTGAGATCACCGGCGAGGAGATCACGGCGAAAGATTTCCGCACCTGGGCCGGTACGCATTTAGCGGCGGCGGCGCTGCGCGGCTTCCGCCAGCTCGACACCGAGAGCAAGCGCAAGAAGGCGATCGTGCGCGCCGTCGAAAAAGTCGCGAGGCATCTCGGCAATACTCCTGCGGTCTGCCGACGCTGCTACATCCATCCGGCGATCCTCGACGGCTATGTCGACGGTACGCTGCTCGAGGCGATGGCGGCAAAGACGGAGGCGTATTTGAAAGAGAATATCGCGCATATGAGCGCCGAGGAGGCGGCGGTCACGGCGTTCCTGCGGCTGCATCTCGCGGGCGAGATCGAGGAGCGGCGGCAGCAATAAGCAGCACGCCAGAGCGCAGCCCTCGCTAAAGCATGGCATAACGACGGCGCTAGCTGGGAGAGCGCCGAATGACCACACAAAATTATGCGATCGAAGCCGATTTCATCGTGATCGGCGCAGGCTCGGCCGGGTGTGCCGTCGCGGCGCGGCTCAGCGAAGATGCGGCGACGCGCGTGCTGCTGCTCGAAGCAGGCGGCGACGACCATAACCGCTGGATCCATATCCCGCTTGGCTTCGGGAAGACCTTCGCCGATCCATCGGTCAACTGGTGCTACGAAACGGAGCCCGATCCTGGCGCCGCCGACCGCCGCGTCTACTGGCCGCGCGGCAAGGTGCTCGGCGGTTCGTCCTCGATCAACGGCATGGTCTATATTCGTGGACAGGCCGAGGATTTCGACCATTGGCGCCAGCTCGGCAATACCGGCTGGTCGTTCGACGACGTGTTGCCGTATTTCAAGCGCGCCGAGCACCAAACGCGTGGCGGCGACGAGTTCCACGGCACCGGCGGACCGCTTTGCGTATCCGATGTGCCGGAGCATCACCCGATCTGCGAAGCCTTCATCGATGCCGCGGTCGCGCTTGGCTTTCCGCGCAACGATGATTTCAACGGCGCGCGTCAGGACGGCGTCGGCTATCACCAGACGACGACGCGCAACGGCCGCCGCTGCTCGACCGCGGTCGGCTATCTGCGCCCGGCGATGCAGCGGCGCAATCTGCAGGTCGTCACCGAAGCGCTCAGCGATAAGATCCTGTTCGAAGACCGCCGCGCCGTCGGCGTCTCGTTCCGGCGCAACGGGCGCCAATACGAGGCGCGTGCATCGCGCGAGATCATCCTCTGCGGCGGCGCGGTCAACTCGCCGCAGCTGTTGATGCTGTCGGGGATCGGTCCGCAAGAGCATCTCTCGGCATTAGGCGTTCCCGTCACACAGCATCTCCCCGGTGTCGGGCAGAGCCTGCAGGACCACTACTCCGCGCCGCTGAAGCTGCGTTGTCGCGTGCCGATCACCGTCAACGACGTGATGCTGAGCAACGCGAAGAAGCTCAGGGTCGGCCTGGAATATTACCTGTTGCGCAAGGGCCCGCTAGCGATGTGCACCTCGCCCGCGGCATTGTTCGCACGCACTCGGCCGGAGCTGGCATCGCCCGATGTCAAATTGTCAATCCAGCCGTTCAGCGCGGACCGTCCGCAAGACGGGCTGCATCCGTGGTCGGGATTTTCGATGATCGTCTATCAATTGCGCCCGGACAGCCGCGGTCAGATCACATTGAAAAGCGCCGATCCGGCTGATGCGCCGGCGGTCTATCCGAATTACCTGACCGCCGAAACCGACCAGCAGACCATCGTCGTCGGGCTCAAATTATGCCGTCAGTTGCTTGCGCAGCCGGCGCTCGCGCAGTTCGCCGAATCGGAGTACCTGCCAGGCGCTGCGGTGCGAAGCGATGACGAGCTGCTGGATTTCGCGCGGCGGCGCGGCGGCACCGTTTATCACCCGACCAGCACCTGCAAGATGGGGGTCGATCCGATGGCGGTGGTCGATCCCGAGCTGCGGGTGCGCGGCATTACAGGACTGCGCGTCGCCGATGCTTCGGTGATGCCGACCGTGGTCTCCGGCAACACTAATGCCGCGGCGATCATGATCGGCGAACGCTGCGCCGATCTGGTGCGGCAAGAGCTACGAATGGCGGCGTAATAGGACCGCGGCCGTTTGACCCGTGTGCACGCGGGACGTCCGCGGTCCTTCTATGGTTTGAACCCGGCGCGGCGCCGCAGGCGTTGAATCTGCCGCTCGGCGGCATCCCGGCTCAGCGATGGATCAAACGGCTCACCCGCTTCTTCGCACAGTAGACGCAGATGCTCGGTCTGCTCGGCGGTCATCGACTCGTCCGGATCGCGTACGCAGAGGTCGTCCGGCGTGCCGGCGGGCGGCTGCGGTCCGGCTTTGCGGCCCCCGACGCCTCTGAGCTGCGTATCCTCGGCGCCGCGTTCCGCTTCGCGGCGATGCCGCGCATGCGTGCCCGTGCCGCTCGGCCGGATTGGACCGGGGCTCTCTTCCGATATCTCGCCGGTATCGACGTTGCGCTTGTTGATGCTCATTTGACAGCTCCGCTGCAAATGCCGGGGCTGTCTTCCCAACGCAGGCCGCCGCGAGACTGTTCCGCCGAGGTGTGGCAGTTCGTCAGCGCAAGCGCTGTGGCAATGATGCGATCGCGGTGTCGAGCAATGCCGCGCCGCGCCGCTCGTCGAGATCGGAGATGATGACCTCACGCGCCGCATTGATCGCGACATCGACTGCGGCGGCGCGGATCTCGTCGACGGCCTTGCTTTCCGCTTGAGCGATGCGTTCCTCGGCGAGGCGCTGCCGCCGTTCGAGCGATTGCTGCAGATCGCGCGCCGCCTGCGCCGCGATCCGCTCGGTCTCCTGGCGAGCATGCGCGACGATGGCCTCCGCCTCGGCGGCGGCTTCACGCTGCTTGCGCTGATACTCCGAGAGCAGCTGCTCGGCTTCGTCGCGCAATTTTCGTGCCTCGTCGAGCTCGCCACGAATGCGCATCGCGCGTTCGTCGAGCGTGCCGACCACATAGCTCCGCATCGGCTTCCACACGATCGCGGCGAACACCACGACGGCCAGCAGGACCCAGAATTCCGGATCGGCAAAAAGATGCGTCATGGCGCGCGCCCGGACAGGTTGCTGTCGACCGCCGCCGCCAGTTTCACGGCATCGGGCACGACGCCGGTCAGCTTTTCGACCACGCTGCGGCCGACATCGACTGCGATGCCGCGCACTTCGGCTAGCGCCTGTTCCTTGGTGGCCACGATGCGGCGCTCCGCCGCCTCGATCTGTTCCGCCAGCGTCGCCGCCAACGCGCGTTGGCGCTCCGCCGCATCGGCGGCGAGCCGATCGCTTGTCTCCTTGATCGTCGATTGGGCTTGGGCTCGGGCTTCCGACAGCGTCTTCTGATATGCGGCATTCGCCGCGTCCGCGTCGGCTTTCAGCTGCGCCGCACGGGCGAGATCACCCTCGCGCCGCTGCCGCCGCTGCTCCATCGTCGCGCTAACACGCGGCAGCGCGAGCTTGGACATCAGCAGGTAGAGCACGACAAACCAGATGGCGAGCCAAACCAGCTGTGGCGTGAAGGTGGAGATGTCGAGTTGCGGCATGGCCGGTCGTCTTCGGCGCAGGTCCTAGAACACGAACAGGATCAGGAACGCGATCGCGAGACCAAACAACCCGGTCGCTTCGGCCAATGCGAAACCGAGAAACGCAAAGGGCTGTACCTGACTCTGCGATGCCGGGTTGCGGGCTACCGAGTTGATCAGGGCGGAAAACACATTGCCGATGCCGACACCGGCGCCGACCAGCGCGATGCAGGCAAGACCGGCACCGATCATTTTGGCGGAAGCGAGATCCATCGAGAGGTTCCTTTTTCGCAGAGAGGAAAGGGCTAAGTGCAGGTGGAGGGCGTCGCGCAGATACAGACAGGTCAGGATCGCAAACACATAGGCCTGCAACACGGCGACCAGCAGCTCGAGGCCGACCAGCGCGATGTTGATCGCCAGCGGAAAAAAGGCGAGCAGCCCCACACTGGCGGCAAATCCGCCGAAGATGGCCAGCATCGTATGCCCGGCCAGCATGTTCGCGAAAAGCCGGATCGAGAGCGTGAACGGCCGGATGAAATAGGACAACAGCTCGATCGGCACGAGCAGGAATAAGAGCACGATCGGCACGCCCTCGGGCACGAACAGCCGCAAAAAATGAAAGCCGTGCCGCACGATGCCGACGATCGTCACTCCGATGAACACGATCGCCGCCAGCGCGAAGGTGACGATGATGTGGCTCGTGACCGTGAAGCTGTACGGGATTAACCCAATCAGATTGCTGAACAGGATGAACAGGAACAGCGTGAACACGAACGGGAAGAAATCGCGCGCGCCGTGCCCGGCATTGGTGTCGACCATATCGGCGACGAATTCGTACATCATCTCGGCGACCGACTGCCATCGACCGGGTACCAGCGCCGCCCTGCGCGTGCCAAGCACCATCAGTGCGGTGATCAGTACGACCGCGATCGTCATAAACAAGGCCGAGTTGGTATAGGAAACGTCGAGCCGGCCGATATGGAGCGGGACGAGACGCTCGATCGTAAATTGCTCGAGGGGTTGAAGCTCTATCGCCACGTCATTCCTCGTCGTCGTCCCATTTGTCCTTCGGCCGGCGATTACCAGTGCCGATTTTATCGAGCGGTCGAGAGCCGACCGGCATCCGAATGCCGGCGACCGCGCGATAAACGCTCAGCATGCCGGCGCCGACCCCGAGGAAGAACAGCACGATCGTCCCCCAGGGGCGCGTCCCCAGCCAGCGATCGATCGCCCAACCCAAGCCGGTCCCGACGATGACCGCCACCACGAACTCGATACCGATGCGGAAACCAAGCCCGACGCCTTGCTGGAGATCAGCGTTGTCAGGGCCCGATACCGACGGATCACCGCCGCGCCTCGCCCGCGCCTTGTCGAGCCGCTCGCCAAGCCGTGCCAAAGGGTCCGGCGGCCCGCTTTCGCTCATTTTGGGAAGCGCAATACCCGCTCATTCCGGCCGCCATGGCCGGAACGGCGCGCACCATAGTGAGGCACCCCGGGGGTGTCAACCGGCGGTCATGACTCTGCTGAAGCGATGTTTTGTCGCGTTTTCAACCAGATAAGATCCATAACGGAAGCTTATGCGGTTTGCCGCAACTCGGCTGCACGAGCGAGATCGACCGACACGAGTTGCGAGATGCCGCGTTCGGCCATCGTCACCCCGTACAGGCGGTCCATGCGCGCCATCGTGATGCGGTGATGGGTGACCAACAGGAAACGGGTGCCCGTCATATCCGCCGTCTCTGCGACCAGCCGGCAGAACCGGTCGACATTGGCATCATCGAGCGGGGCGTCAACCTCGTCGAGCACGCAGATTGGCGCTGGGTTGGTCAGGAACACGGCAAAGATCAGCGCGATCGCGGTCAGCGCCTGCTCGCCGCCGGACAACAGCGACAAATGCTGCAGGCGCTTGCCCGGCGGGCTCGCCATAATGTCGAGCCCGCTGTCGAGCGGATCGCCGTCACCGACCCAGGCGAGTTCCGCCTTGCCGCCGCCGAACAGCCGGACAAACAACTCGGCAAAATGCTCGTTGAGCTGTTCGAAGGCCGCGACAAGCCGGCGGCGCCCTTCCTGGTCAAGCGCGCCGATGCCCTGGCGCAGCCGTGCAATCGCGGCTGTCAGGTCTTCCCGCTCGCGCTGCAGCCCTTCGAGGCGGGTCTCGACTTCGGTCATCTCCTGCTCGGCGATCAGATTGACCGGCCCGATCGCTTCCCGGTCGCGCAGCATGCGTTCGAGCCTTGCCGCCAGCGCCATGCTATCGGCCGTTGCAACAGCGCCGCCATCGGCGACAACGCCATCGAGATCTTCCGGGCGCCGATCGAGACGCTCGCCGATTTCCTGACGCAAGCGCGCTAAGCTCTCCTCGGCCGCGTCGCGCTGCGCCTCCAGCCGGGCGCGGCCCTCGCGCGCGTCGCCGGATTGCTGCTCGGCGGCACGCAAACCATCCGCTGCTTCGCGCAGCCGCGTCTCGCCGATGGCCAGCGCATCGCCGGTATTGCGCAGCCGTTCCATCGCCTTGGCCGCGGTGCCGGCAAGCGCATCGGTTTCCGCGGCGATTGCCGCAGGCCTCGCCGCCAACTCGGCCATCTCGGTGCTGAGCGCATTCTTGCGGTCTTCGAGAATGGCGCGCTGCGCGGCAGCGCCATCGCGCCGCTTGCGCCACGATTCGCTCTCCGCAGCAATCGCGGCGAGGCGCTGTTGCCGCGCCTCGTTCTCGTGCGCCAGCCGGTCGAGGACGGCGCGGGCCTCGGCCTCGCGCCGTCGCGCGCCCGCCGCCTCGGCCCGCGCCGATTCCAACGCTGTTCGAGCCAATTCCGGAGCCGGCAACAGTTTCAGCGCCCGCTCGGTTTCGGTGGTCTGTTCGGCAATATCACGAACTTCGTCGTTTAGCTTGCCAGCCGCGTCGTCGAGCGCCGCGAGGCGGGTCTCGGCTGCCAGCTTGCGATTCGCCAGCTCCGCTTCCGCGGCACGCGCCTGAGCGAGACGTTCTTCAGACGCGCGCAGCGTTGCGATGGCGCTACGCTCGGCTGCCGCTGCCGCCTCGCGCGCCGTCCGGGCATCAGCGGCCGATTCTGCCATTTGGCATGCGATCGAGGATGCCTGCTCGATTTCACCGGTGAGGGCTGTCAGGCGGTTGCGCTGACGCAGTTGTTCGGAGGTCGCCGGCGATGCGGGGCTGAGCCGGGCAAAGCCGTCCCAGCGCCACATCCGCCCCTCTCGGTCGACCAATCTCTGACCGGGCAAGAGGCGGGGCTGCAGCTCCCAACCCGCTGCTTCGTTGTCCACCAGCCCCGTTTGCTCGAGGCGCCGTGCCAGCGCCTGCGGCGCGCCGATCGCTGGGGCGAATGCATGGACGCCCTCGGGCAGCGCGGCGGGCGCGGCAAGCGGACCCAATTCGACCCAGCCGCTGCCGCCGGTAGGAGTTTCCCGATCCGCAGGAAGAAGCGGGGCGGCGAGTTCGCCGTCGAACAATGCGGCGGTCGCCGCCTCGAAGCCTTCCGGGACCCGCAGCAATGCCAGTACCGGCGAACCATTGGCGCTTTCTGTTGCAGGCCCGGCCGACATTCGGGCAAGTGCTTCGGCTTCGGCTTTCAGACGGGCCAGAATCCCTTCGGCCACGTGCGCCCGATCGATCGCCGCTGCCTCTTGCTCCTGAGCCGCGAACGACGTTTCTGCGGCGGCCGCGACACTGGTGCGGTCGGCTTCGACTCGTACCGCGGCATCCGAGACCGCCGCGGCGGCTTCTGCCAACGCAGCGGGCGTAACCATTGCCGCAACCAACGGCCCGCGTTCGCGCTCGCTGTCGGCAAGGCGGGCCTGCAGCCGGCTGTACCGTTCGGCAAGATCGCGGCGCTGGCGCTCCAGCGCGGCCCGGCGCGCCTCGCCGGTGGCGCAGGCCTCGGTCGTTTGCTGCAGGCCGGTTTCGGCGGTGGCGAGCGCTGTCGTCGCGGCATCGAGCTGCGCCGCGGCTTCGGCGCGCGCGCCTTCGGCGGCGGCAATACGGATTTCCAAGCCCCGCCGCTCGTTGGCGAGCCGAGCGAGCGCAGCTTCCGAATCGGCGAGATGCTCGCTCTCGCGCCCCAGATCGGCCTCGACCTGCTCGATCCGGCGTTCGGCATCGGCCCGAGCCGCAACGATGCGCGCGAGCTCTTGTTCGAGCGCCTCGCGCGCATGACTGAGGCGCTGCACGGCGGCCGCCGCTTCGGCTTGCGCCATTCGCAGGTTCGGCATCGCGGCTTCGGCTTCGGCGCGCAGGCGTTCCTGCGCGAGTGCCGTTTCGGTCGTGTCGGCGACCGCGCGCTCGGCCTCACGCAACTCGGCGGCGATGCGTTCGCCTTCGGCCGTGGCGAAATGCCACCGCGCGGCGAACAGTAATGCCTCGGTTTGCCGAATCTGTTCGCCGAGCCGGCGATAACGCTGGGCCTGCCGCGCCTGCTTTCGCAGCGCTTCGACCTGGACGCCGAGCGTCGCGATTACATCATCGACCCTGGTCAGATTGGCTTCGGCTGCTTTCAATCTCAGCTCGGCCTCATGACGCCGGGCATGCAGCCCGGTGGTGCCGGCCGCCTCATCGAGCAGCAGGCGGCGTTCGGCCGGTTTTGCGGCGATCAGCGCGGCGACCCGGCCTTGGCTGACCAGTGCGGCCGAGTGTGGGCCCGTCGCGGCATCCGCAAACAATAGCTGGACGTCGCGCGCACGGACGTCGCGGCCGTTGATGCGGTAGGCAGAGCCCTCGCCGCGGGTAATGCGGCGCGCGACTTCGATGACGGCGCTCTCGTTATGAGCAAACGGGGCGTCGCGGGCGCTGTTGTCGAGCGTCAGGACCACTTCGGCAAGGTTGCGCGCCGGACGGCCGCTCGACCCGGCAAAGATCACGTCGTCCATCTCGTCGCCGCGCAGCCGCTTGGCGGAGCCCTCGCCCATGACCCAGCGCAGCGCCTCGACGAGATTGGATTTGCCGCAGCCATTCGGGCCGACGATGCCGGTCAGCCCTGGCTCGATCGCCAGCTCGGTGGGCTCGACGAACGACTTAAAGCCGGTGAGGCGAAGGCGCTCTACCTGCATCGACCCGACATCATGATTTTACGGCTGCTCCGGAGAGTGCTTTGTCGAATGCTTCGACGGTCGGGGCGCCGTCGAATTTCTTGCCGTTGATAAAGAAGGTCGGGGTCGCATCGACGCCGAGCTGCTGTGCTGCGGTCAGCCGGCTTTGTGCGACCTGGTCTTCCAGCTTCTTGTCGCTAATGCAGGCGGCAAATTCCTTGTTGCTGACCCCGCCCAGCTTCGCCAGCTTCTCGAGCGCGGCGCGGTAATCGCGTGTCGTTGCCCATTGTTCCTGTTGGGCAAAGAACGTGTCTGCCAACGGGTAGAAGCGATCGGGCGGGGCGCAGCGCGCCACCATTGCGGCGCGCATCGCCGGCTCGTCGAGCGGGAAATCGCGCAGGACCAGTTTGGCCTTGCCGGTGTCGATCCACTTTTCCTTGATCTTCGGCAGGACATCGACCGAGAAGTGCGCGCAATGCGGACAGGTCAGCGAAGCGTATTCGATAATCGTGATCGGTGCGTCAGTTTTGCCCAGAACACGATCCCCCGGTTGCACCGCAAGCTGCTTGGCGGCGTCCGCTCCCGGCGCGCCTTGCGCGGCCGCCGGCAGGGCTCCGCCGAGCGTCAGGACGATCACGAGGAAAAACCATATCTCCCG
>VAZR01000190.1 GCA_005888515.1 Alphaproteobacteria bacterium
ATGAAATTGCCGTTTTGACCGAGTGAGCGGGAAGGCAGCCCCCACCCGCCCGCCGCTGACGCGCCGGGCCTCCCTCCCCCGCTTGCGGGGGAGGGTTTTTTGGACGGCGCTCCATGAAGCTCCCTCCCCCGCAAGCGGGGGAGGGTCGGGGTGGGGGCTATTCAGGCATCCATGTCCGAACTCGACACGCTGATCCAGCTGCTGGCGAAACTGCCGGGGCTTGGGCCGCGTTCGGCGCGGCGAGCCGCGCTGTTTCTGATCAAGCGGCGCGAGCAAATCATGGAGCCGCTGGCGGGGGCGCTGGCCGCGGCCGCGGCGGCGGTGCGCCCGTGCTCGACTTGCGGCAATCTCGACACCGCCGATCCCTGTGCGATCTGCCGCGACCCGGAACGGGACGCAACCGCGATCTGCGTCGTCGAGGACCTGGCCGATCTCTGGGCGCTCGAACGCACCGGCGCGTTTCGCGGGCGGTATCACGTGCTGGGCGGCACCTTGTCGGCGCTCGACGGGATCGGGCCGGACGAACTCAACATCGCCCGCCTGATCTCGCGCCTCGGCCCCGACACCGAGCTGATCCTGGCGCTCAACGCGACGGTCGACGGGCAGACAACAGCGCATTACATCGCCGACCGTGCCGCCGCGACGGGCGCGAAGATCTCGCGCCTCGCGCAGGGGGTGCCAATCGGCGGCGAACTCGATTATCTCGACGAAGGCACCCTGACCGCGGCGCTGAAAGCGCGGCGCGAGGTGTAATCTCTGTCCCGCAATGCGGGAGAGGGAGGGACCCAGCGCGGAGCGCTGGGAGGGTGAGGATCTTTCAAATTGCACGCACCCTCACCCGGCCTCCGCTACGCGTCAGCCACCCTCTCCCGCGGTGCGGGAGAGGGATTACTCAAGCGGCGCGGCGGCTCTTGACGCGGGTGCGCGAGGATTTTTCCTCGTCGAACAATTCGGCGAGACGCTCCAGCATCACGCCGCCCAATTGCTCGGCATCGACGATCGTCACGGCGCGGCGATAGTAGCGGGTCACATCGTGGCCGATGCCGATCGCGGTCAATTCGACCACCCCCTGGCGTTCGATCTCGCGGATCACCTCGCGCAGATGCTTTTCGAGGTAATTGCCGGGGTTGACCGAGAGGGTTGAATCATCGACCGGCGCGCCGTCCGAGATCACCATCAGGATGCGGCGTTCCTCGGGCCGGCCCAAGAGGCGGTTATGCGCCCAGGCCAGCGCCTCGCCATCGATATTCTCCTTCAGGATGCCCTCGCGCAGCATCAGGCCGAGATTGCGTCGAGCGCGGCGCCACGGCGCGTCGGCCGGCTTGTAGACGATGTGCCGCAGATCGTTGAGACGGCCCGGGTTGGCCGGCTTGCCGGCGGCGATCCACCGCTCGCGCGCCTGCCCGCCCTTCCAGGCGCGGGTCGTGAAGCCGAGGATCTCGACCTTGACGCCGCAGCGCTCCAGCGTGCGGGCAAGAATGTCGGCGCTCATCGCCGCGACCGTGATCGGGCGGCCGCGCATCGACCCCGAATTGTCGATCAGCAGCGACACCACCGTATCGCGGAACTCCATCTCGAGCTCGCGCTTGTAGGACAGCGGCAGGATCGGGTTGGTCACCACCCGGGAGAGCCGCGCCGCGTCGAGGATGCCCTCTTCGAGATCGAACTCCCAGGCGCGGGTCTGCTTTGCCAACAAACGGCGCTGCAGCCGGTTGGCGAGCCGGGCGATGACGCTCTGCAGATGCGACAATTGCTGGTCGAGTAGGTGGCGCAACCGGCCGAGCTCGTCGGAATCGCACAGCTTGTCGGCGTCGATAACCTCGTCCGCCGCGACGCTGAAGGCGCGATAGACCGCATTCTCGTCCGGGCGGCCGCGCGGCTGGGTCCCGGGCCGGCCAGGGCGGCCGGGATCATCGTCGCTGGCCCCGGGCATCATCTCGCCATCGGCTTCGGCCTCGCCGTCTTCTTCGGCATCGGCATCGGCGCTGTCGGCCGGCGAACCATCCATCGAGGGCTGCGCCCCGGCCGAGGCGCTTTCACCGCTGTCGCTCTGGTTCTCGCTGTCGGATTCCTCGCCCTCGCCCTGATTTTCGTCCGAGGACGACTCGTCGAGCTCGCCGAGATCGAGGTCGAGATCCTGGATCAGCCGGCGGGTCGCGCGCGCATAGGAATCCTGGTCTTGCACAATGCGTTCGAGCTCGACGATGTCCTTGCCGATCTTGCCTTCGAGCCAGGGGCGCCAGAGATCGACGACGCGCCGTGCCGAGGGCGGCGGCGGCTCGCGGGTCAGGGCCTCCCGGGTCAACAAGCGCACCGCCTCGGCCATCGTGCCTTCGGTCCGCTCGGTGATCCGCTCATAACCCTGGCGGCGATACTGCTCGTCGAGCATCGCACCGAGATTGGCGGCGACCCCGGCCATGCGCCGCGAGCCCAGCGCCTCGACCCGCGCCTGTTCGAGCCCTTCGAACACGGCGCGCGCCAAGGCATTGCCCGGCACCCGTTTGCTGTGCACGGCATCGTCGTGATAGCGCAGCCGCAACGCCAGGCTGTCGGCGGCGCCGCGCAGCTGAGCCGCCTCGTCGGCCGGCAGATCGCGCGCCGGGTTGGGCAGCTTGACCCGGGTACCGGCGACCCCCGCCGGCTCCGGGCCAAAGCCGACCGTCAGATCGTCGCGCTCGGCGATCGCCCGCAATGTCGAGGCGGTCGCGCGCTTGAAGATCTCGGTCGGGGAGAAGGCCTGCGTCATTTTCGCTTACTCTGCGGTCTGTTCACTTCCCTGCCCCCTCCACCATGTTTCGCATGGTCCCCCTCCCCCGCTCCGCGGGGGAGGAACCGGCCGTTGATCCTCCCCCGCAGAGCGGGGGAGGTGGCGAGCGCAGCGAGCCGGAGGGGTGCGAGGCGCTCACATCAGCGTGGCGTTGACGCCGGTCTCGGGCAATTCGGTGCCAAAGCAGCGCTGGTAATACTCCGCCACGGTCGGCCGCTCCATCTCGTCGCACTTGTTCAGGAAGGTCAGCCGGAAGGCGAAGGCGAGGTCGCCGAAGATGCGGGCGTTTTCCGCCCAGGTCATCACCGTGCGCGGCGACATGACAGTCGAGATGTCGCCGTTCATAAAGCCGTTGCGGGTCAGATCGGCCAGCGCCACCATCGCGCTGATCAGGCGCCGCCCCTCATCGTCGTTGTAGCTCGGGACCTTGGCCAGAATGATCTCCTGCTCGGCGTCGTGCGGCAGATAATTCAGCGTCGCGACGATGTTCCAGCGGTCCATCTGGCCCTGGTTGATCTGCTGCGTGCCGTGATAGAGCCCGGTCGTGTCGCCGAGGCCGACCGTGTTCGCGGTCGAGAACAGACGGAAGGCCGGATGCGGCCGGATGACCCGGTTCTGGTCCAAGAGGGTCAGCTTGCCCTCGACCTCCAGCACCCGCTGGATCACGAACATGACATCCGGACGGCCGGCGTCGTATTCGTCAAAGCACAGCGCCACGGGATGCTGCAACGCCCAGGGCAAGAGGCCCTCGCGGAACTCGGTGACCTGTTTGTTGTCGCGCAGCACGATCGCGTCCTTGCCGACCAGATCGATGCGGCTGATATGGCTGTCCAGGTTGACCCGGATGCACGGCCAGTTGAGCCGCGAGGCCACCTGCTCGACATGGGTCGATTTGCCGGTGCCGTGATAGCCGCAGATCATCACACGACGGTTGAACGCGAAGCCGGCCAGGATGGCGAGCGTCGTGTCGTGGTCGAAGCGATAGGCATCATCCACATCCGGAACGTGCTCGCTCGGCTTGCTGAACGCCGGGACCTCGAGATCGCTGTCGATCCCAAAGGTCTGGCGCACCGAAATCTTGATGTCGGGTGCTGCGGTCGGAGTCGCAGTCGTGGCCGCTTGCTGAACGGTTGGCATTTCTTAAGTGCTTCCTGGTTTGGGGCGGAAAAGTCGGCTGGCGGATCCTCGGGGCGTCAGCTGAAATAGCTGGCTTTTAAGGTCGCGTAAGCCTGGTTGATGATCTTCAGCCTCTCCTCGGCGGCCTTGTCGCCGCCATGGGCATCGGGGTGGTGCTCTTTGACAAGGACCTTATACCTCGCCTTCAGACGCACCACGGTAAACGGCGGCTCGATGTCGAATACCGCGAGCGCCTGATCGCAGGCGGATGCGGCGCGGGCCGCCGCTTCGGAGCCGTGCCCGTTGGCGCGGCCATTGTGCTTCCAGCTCGGCCGCTGCCAGACCGTGTCGTGGCGGATCTCGGCCTCGATCTCCGCGTCGCTCATCCCGCGATAGTAGTTCCAGGCGCTGTTGTAGGCGCGCACATGCTCGAGACAGAACCAGTGGTAGCGATCGAGTTCGAGACGCGATTTCGGCGCGCGAAACTCGCCCCCGGCCGCGCAGCCGGGATGGTCGCAACCGCGTAGGGGCGGTTCCGGCTCGGCCGCGAAAACGGGATCGCTGACAGGGCGCCGCATGCTGCTCAGTATGGGTGGCCCGCCGCCGCGTGACAAGGATTTGCGGCGCCGCAGGTACGGCCGCATCGGCCATGCAGAGCAGGGTTGCATCGCGGGCGCAGCCCTCGGCGATTCGGACCCATCGTTCGCGACCAACGCTCGCAAAACGCGTGCCGGATAAAGCGGCTCTCGCGCAATATCGTCGGCAAATGCAAACCGCCCGCCCAGGTTTCCCCGGGCGGACGGCTTGTTCTCGGTTAAAAGCGGATGGGCTGGCTTAGAAGTCCATCCCGCCCATGCCGCCACCCGGCGGCATCGCGGGCATCGCGGATTTCGGCTCGGGCTTCTCGGCCACCATCGCCTCGGTGGTGACGAGCAGACCGGCGACCGACGCGGCGTCCTGCAGGGCGTGCCGCACGACCTTGGTGGGGTCGATGATGCCCGCCTGGATCATATCGGTGAACTCACCCTTCTGCGCATCGAAGCCGTAGTTGGCGTCCTTGCTGTCGAGAAGCTTGCCGACCACGATCGAGCCGTCGGTGCCGGAGTTCTCGGCGATCTGCCGGGCCGGCCACTGCAACGCCTTGCGGACGATGTCGATGCCGACCTTCTGGTCCGGATTGGCCGGGGTGATCTTGTCGAGGGCCTTGATCGCGTAGAGCAGCGCAGCCCCACCACCGGGAACCACGCCCTCTTCGACCGCGGCGCGCGTCGCGTGCATCGCGTCGTCGACCAGATCCTTGCGCTCCTTCACCTCGATCTCGGTAGCGCCGCCGACCCGGATCACCGCAACGCCGCCGGCGAGCTTCGCCAACCGCTCCTGCAGCTTCTCGCGATCATAGTCGGAGGTCGTCTCCTCGATCTGCTGACGGATCTGGGTGCAGCGGCCCTCGATGTCGGCCTTCTTGCCGCCGCCATCGATGATCGTCGTGTTCTCCTTCTCGACCCGGATCTTCTTGGACTGGCCGAGCATGTCGAGCGTGACGTTCTCGAGCTTGATGCCGAGATCCTCGCTGATCACCTGG
>VAZR01000191.1 GCA_005888515.1 Alphaproteobacteria bacterium
CTGGTCGGCCAATTCCAGCGTCTCGGCCGGATTCATGCCGGCGGTGGGCTCATCGAGCAGCAGTAATTTTGGCCGGGAAGCGAGCGCGCGGGCGATCTCGACGCGCCGCCGGTTGGCGTAGGACAGGCTGGAGACGACGTGATCGACGCGCGGCATGAGGCGGTTGCCGAAGACCGCCAGAATCTCCATCGCCTTGTCGCGCGCCTCCTGTTCCTCGCGGCGGGTGCGCGGCAGGCGCAACAATGCCTCGACGGCCCCAGTATGGAGCCGCGCATGCATGCCGATCAGCACGTTTTCCAGAACCGTCAGGTTGGGAAAAAGCCGGATGTTCTGGAAGGTGCGTGCAATCCCCCGATCCAGCACGAGATGCGGCGCCAGCCCACCGATCTCCTGGCCAGCGAAGCGGACCCGGCCGCTCTGGGCGGAGACGAGGCCGGTCACCGCGTTGAACAGGGTCGATTTACCTGAGCCGTTCGGGCCGATGACAGCCAATACCGAATGCGCCGGCATCGAGAGCGACACCTCGCCCAGGGCGACGAGCCCGCCAAACCGCACGGTCAGCCCCGCGATTTCGAGGAGCGGGTCCGAGCCCCGCTCCTCGACCGCGCCCAGCCCTTTTAGGCCTTCGAAGCCGCCGCGGGTCGGGGCGGCGGTCTGCTCCTCGGTCGTCAAGGGCGCGACGCGGCGCGTCGCCGGGATCAGCCCCTCGCGCCGGTACAACATCATGAAGACGAGGATCAGGCCGAAGATCAGCTCGATCGATGAGGCAAGCTCGATGCGCTGAAGCCACTCGACATGAATGAGACGCCCCAGGCTGTGCAGCCAGCCCGACAGATCCTCGAGAAACCAGGATTGCAGCAGCTGCAGGATCAAGGCGCCGAGTACGACACCCCAGACACTGCCGATGCCGCCGAAGACGATCATGACAAGGATCATGACCGAGACCGGGAAGCCGAACATCTCCGGGGTCGCGGTCTGCAATTTGGCGACGAACAGCGTGCCGGTCGCGCCGGCAAAGGCGGCGCCCGTGGCAAAGGCGAGAAGTTTCAATTTGGTGCGGTTGACGCCCATCGCCGCAGCGGCGATCTCGTCCTCGCGGATCGCCATCCAGGCGCGGCCGATGCGCGAGAATTTTAGCCGCTGACTGGTCAGGATCAGAAAGGCGACCAAGCCCAAGCCGACATAATAATAGGGCGTCGCGTCGACCCCGAAACTCCAACCGAACAGCTGCGGCGCGGCAACCCCGTTCAGCCCCATCGCACCATTGGTAACGCTTGGTGTATTGCGTGCCACGATCGGCACGATCTCGCCAAAACCCAAGGTGACAATCGCCAGGTAGTCGCCCTTAAGGCGCAAGGTCGGGAAGCCGAACAGCACGCCGAAAAACGCCGCGACAAGCGCCGCGATCGGCATCATCAGCCAGAACGAGACCTGGAAATGCACGACGTCGGCGACGCCCGCCTCGTGGAAGCGCGCGACCAGCCCCAGCCACTGGAACGGCTCCCAGAAGCTGCTCCAATCCGGGGCGATCTGCCAGGATGCCGCGGCGCCGTAGGTGTAGGCGCCGATCGCGAAGAACGCGGCATAACCCAGATCCAACAGCCCGGCGAGGCCGACCACGATATTGAGGCCGAGCGCCAGGGCGGCAAAGGTCAACGCGTTCGCCGCGGCATCGATATCGCCATCATTGCGGTGCGCGATCGGAAACAGGACCGCCGCGCCGAACAGGCAAGCGATCGCGATGCGCTCCCAGGTTCTCCGGTCAATCCGGCCGAGCGGCGCGGCGCGGCGAAGCCAGGTGAAGGTTTCGCCGACGGTCATTGCGATGAATTCAGGCTCGGGTCGCCGCGGCGCGGCCGAACAGCCCGCTCGGCATGAAAACGAGGACCAAGACCAACAGCGAGAAGATGATCACATCGGCCCAGCGCGTTGCGAAGAAATGGCCGCCAAGGCTCTCTATCAGTCCGATCAAGATGCCGCCGACCATCGCGCCGGTGATGCTGCCGATGCCGCCCAAGACGGCCGCGGTAAAGGCGCGCAGGCCCGCGGTATAGCCGATGATGAAGCTGGTGAAATTGTAATAGAGGCCAAAGATCAGCGCCGCCGCGCCGGCCAGAGCCGAACCGAGAAAAAATGCGGTGATGACGATCCGGTCGACATCGATGCCCATCATACGGGCCGCTTCGGCATCCTGCGCGGTCGCGCGCATCGCTTTGCCGAGCCGGGTGCGCTCTACGAACAGATGCAAGCCGACCATCAGGAGCAGCGCGATCGCCCAGATCAGCACCTCGCGCAGTTGCAATGTCGCGCCGCCGATATCCCACCGCACCACCGGCATCGGATTAGGGAAATTCATCGAACCGGCGCCGACGGTCAGCAGGATGACGTTGAACAGAATGAAGGAGACGCCGATCGTCGTGATCATCGCCGCGGTGCCGCGGACATTGCGCAGCGGGCGCAGCGCGATGCGCTCGATCGCGACGCCGAGCACCCCGGCCGCCAGCATCGTCACGATAAAGGCAAAGCCGAGCGCCCCCACCAACGCAATACCGCCCAGGACCGTGCTTTGCCCCGAAAGCCCCAGCAGTTCGAGCGCCCACATGCCGATAAACGAACTGACCATGAACACGTTGAAATGCGCGAAATTGATCAGCTCGAGGATGCCGTAGACGAGGGTGAAGCCGAGCGCCAGCAAGGCGTACATTGCGCCAAGGCTCAACCCGTTGATGATCTGCTGCAGCAGCACCGGGTCGATGATCATGGCGTACCCATACTCATCGACAGCCCTACCCTCGTATTGCGCTCGATGGATTTCAAAAACTTCCCCTTGGCCGGGCTTGTCCCGGCCATCCACGCCTTGAAGCAGGTGTGAAAGTTGAAGCAAAGACGTGGGTGGCCGGGACGAGCCCGGCCACGGAGTACTGGCATCTGACGGGGAACCTCATACGGCGGTGAGCAGCGAAATCCGACGAATGCATCGCGAGCTTTGCCGCGCGGCGCCGAGGTATTTGTACTGATGCAGAACGCTGTCGAGCGGGTGCTTGTCGTCTTTCTTGATCTGGAAGACGCTGACCTCGCGGTTGGTGATGTCGCCATTGTCGTCGAAGCTGACCACGCCCTGCAGCGTCTTGGTTTTCGAGGCCTGGATCGCGTCGCGGACATTGGCGCGATTGACCTCCTTCCCGCCTTCGGCGACGCGTTTGACGGCATCGATGATGACGAGCGCGGCGTCATAGGCGGTGATCGAGTAGTTTTCCGGCTGCTGCCCGTATTTCTTGACAAAGGCGTCGACAAACGGCTTCGCGTCCGGATTGTCGAGCAGGTTCGGCGCGGCGATCGTCGCGTAGAGGCCTTCGGCCGCCGGGAAACCGGCGCCCTTCAGGATCTCGGCGCCATAGCAACCGTCGCCGCCGGCGCGGATGATCTTCGGCATGATATCGTAGGATTGCTTGACGACCTTGACCCCGGCTTGCGCGACGCCGCCATAATAAAGCGCGTCGGGGTTCATCGATTTGATCTTGGTCAAGACCGTCGTGTAGTCGGCCTCTTTCGGGTTCAGTTGGTCGCGCCCGAGCATCTTGATGCCGCGCTTCTCGGCCTGCTTCTGGAAAGCGTCGGCGATGCCGACACCGTAGGCGCCGCTGTCGTCGAGCACGTAGACCGATTTGACCTTTAGCGTCTCGGCGAAGTAGTTGGCCATATTGGGGCCCTGGAACGCATCGGTCGTCACGGTGCGGAAATAGATCGCCTTGCCGGCCGGCCGGTACTGGCCGGCGAATTTCGGATCGGTGATGTCCGGGTTGGTTGACGCCGGCGTGATGATCGGCAGATTGCCTTGGCTGAGGATCGGCGACATTGCCTTGCCGGAGCCGCTCATCTGCGGCCCAATCGCGGCGATGACGCTGTTGTCGGACACCATCTTGCGGGCATTCGTCGCCGCCTGCGCCGGATCATACTGGCCGGCCGTGGCGGTGCCGTCGTCGAGGATCAGGTACTTGATCTTGTAGCCGGCGACACCGCCCTTGGCATTGGCCTCGTCGCTCGCCAGCAGCGCACCGTCCTTGATCAGCTCCGCATCATGCGCATCGGCTCCGGTCACCGGCAGGTTGATGCCGATCGTCATCTACTCGAGCATGGCGTGGTCGATGGGCTAATTTTCGCGCCAAAGCCAAGGGCACGGCAAGCCCCAGATGGCAATGCCTGCGGGGCTGGGCCGGATCCGGAACGCGGTGGGCTTCGGCGGTCGAAAGAGCCGGGAATCGCAAGCGCCGGATCTCGCTCATATCGAAGGCGCCGTCGAGGATCGCCGCGGGCACGGCGAGCAATAGGCCGGCCGCCAGCAAGCCCCACATGACGAACACGATCGCCCGCTGGTGCGCGATTAGCGTTCGAATGAACGGCCGATTCGCGTTTCCGACGCTCACCTGGAAGCGCAGCACCGTCAGGACGATCAGCGGCACGGCCGAAAAAGCCAGACCGGCGCACAAGCCAAGCAGCACGACCAGTACCCCGATCTGGAGCGCCGGCTCATCGGGGAACAAGCCGAAACCTTCGAGGAGATTACCGCCCCATCCGATCACCAGCAGGCCGGCAAAGAACCCGCCGGTGATCAGCGCGTGAGCGCGCAGGCTCAGCATCGCGTTGCGGCTCAACCGGTGGTTCGGAGTTGCCCGGCCACCACTCGATCCATAGCATGGCCCTTTTGACGCGGCTCCGGACAAACCATGGGCAGGACGGATGGCGGCCCGCAGCCTGAGCCGCGATCATACCAGATCGACTGGCGCGATCTCGCGGCGACCACAGCCTGGGATGCCGTGCGCGAATTGCTGCTGCCGCTGCCCTGGCTTATCGGATCGCTGATTCTCGCCGAACAGCGGCTGTATCCGCTGGCGCTGATCGCCTCGTTCGTCTTCTTCCTGACGGGGCTGCGCGTCGTGCACGGCGCGTTTCATTACACGCTCGGGCTGCCGCGGCGGGCGACCGATTTGGTCATGTTCGTCTTCAGCCTGACAATGCTGGGGTCGATGCATGCCGTGCAATGGAACCATCTGCGGCATCATCGGCATTGCCTCAGCGATGACGACATCGAGGCGATGGGCGCGCGCCGCTCGGCCTGGGGCGCGCTGCTGCTCGGCCCGCGTTTTCCGATCCTGCTGCATCGAGCAGCGCTCGCTGGAGCGAACGGCGCGAAACGCCGCTGGATCAGCGCCGAGCTGGGCGGCAATCTGGCGGTGGCCGCGCTGGTCTTCGGAGTCTTGTCGTCGGAAATCTTGAGCTATCACCTGCTGGCGATGGGCGTCGGCCAGTGCATGACCGCGTTCTTCGCGGTGTGGACGGTGCACCACGGCTGCTCACGCGCCGGAACATTGGCGCGAACGGTGCGCAACCGGTTTCGCGCGGCGGTCACCTTCAGCATGTTCTTCCACCTTGAGCACCATCTTTTTCCGCAGGTGCCGACCGCGCGGCTGCACATCCTCGCCCGCCGCCTCGACGCGGCGGGGCCGGAACCGCGTCTCATGGTGTAGTGAATTAACCCCGCATCCGGACCGGCGGGACTTCGTCCGGGATCAGCAGGTTGCAGCCGGTTGTCGCCCTGACCTGGTCAATCGAGAGACCGGGCGCGATCTCGCGCAACGCCATGCCCTCAGGGGTGATCTCGAACAGCCCGTAATTGGTGATGACGAGATCGACGACGCCTCGCGCCGTAACGGGGATCGTGCAGCGCTCGACCAGCCGCGGCTGACCGCGCCGCGTCACCTGCTCCATCGCGAGGAAGACGTGCTTGGCGCAAGCCGCGAGGTCCATCGCGCCGCCGATGCCGCCGCCCTTCTGCCCGGCCATCTTCCAATTGGCGAAATCGCCGTTCTCGGCGACCTCGTAAGCGCCGAGAACGGTCACATCGATCCGGCCGCTGCGGATGATCCCGAACGAATCTGCGTGGTGCACGATCGCCGCCTCTGGGTTCAAGGTCACGTGCTGGCCGCCGGCATTGACGAGGTGGAGATCCTCGCGGCCTGCCCCGGTCAGCGGGCCATAGCCGATGACGCCGTTCTCCGCATGGAAGATGATCTGCTTGTCGCCGAAATTGAAATTCGAGCACAGGGTCGGGATGCCGATGCCGAGATTGACGACCCAGCCATCCTGAAACTCCATCGCCACCCGGTCGCACATCTGCTGGCGAGTGAGGCCTTTCGCGCCGTCGCTCATCGTGCGTTCCTATCGGCTTCCAGTTTCGCGATTTCGGCCGGGCGCTGCGGCCACCAGCCCTCGGGCGGTGGCGGGATCTTGACCATGCGGTGCACGAAGATGCCCGGCAGGTGCACATCGTCCGGGTCGATCGCGCCGACCGGCAGGATGTCCTCTTCGACCTCGACGATCGTCACCCTCGCCGCCATGGCCATCAGCGGATTGAAATTGCGCTGCGAGCGGCGGAAGCGGAGATTGCCGAATGCGTCAGCCTGGTAGGCGCGGATGAAGGCGTAATCGAGCGGCAACGCCTCTTCCAAGAGGTATTCGCGCCCGTTGAAGACGCGCGTCTCGCGGCCCTCGGCCAATTCGGTACCGACCGCCGCCGGGGTATAGAAGGCGGGGATGCCGGCGCCGGCGGCGCGCATCCGCTCGGCCAGGGTACCCTGCGGCACCAGCTCGGCGTCGATCAGCCCCTTCTCGTAATATTCGCTGAACACGAGCTTTTGCGACGCGCGGGTCGGAGCGGTGAACGAGCAGATGACCTTCTTCACCTGGTCGTTGCGGATCAGCCATTCCATCGTCGGCGCATCCGACGGCATGGTCGAACCGCCGCGCGTCCCGTTCGAGACGCAGGTCAGCCCTTTCGCGCCCTGTTTCGACAGCGCCTCGTAAAGGTTGATCGGCATGCCGACGACTGCGAAACCGCCAAAGCCGATCGTCGAGCCGTCGGGGATATCGGCAACTGCATCGGCGAAGCTCGGATAGATTTTGGATTTAGACATCGTTCCTCCCGCGACTCCCAATTCGTCATCCCGGCGCAGGCCGGGATCCACTCTTCCGTCGCACGAAGAGCGGACAAGTGGGTCCCGGCCTTCGCCGGGACGACGATGTGTGCTTACCGCAATTGGCGGCCCTCGTTCTCGCCGGTGAGGAAGATGTTCGGCTTCAGAAACATCGACAGGACTAGCGCGCCCTTCGGGGACTTGGCGATGTGGCGATTGCCTTTCGGACGCCAGACGTAGTTGCCGGCGGTGACCTCGCCCTCGTCGTCAATCAGGCTGCCTTCGATGACAAAGGTCTGCTCGACCTCGACATGCTCGTGCAACGCCAGTTCGGCGCCGGGCTGCCAACGGAAGAGGGCCGTCATCAGACCGGATTCCTTGTCTTCGAGCAGGATTTTCATTTCGATGCCGGGGCACGGGGTCGGCTTCCACGGCAAGGTTTCGACATTGACATAGCGCGAGTCGAGGGGTCCCAGCCTCTCCTCACTCTTCAGAAATGGCGTCGCAGCTGTCATTGCTGTCATCTCCTCCCTATTTCGCCGCCGCGATGCGCGGCCAATCGTCCATTTGCACCCGCGCGACCAGCGTGTAACTGCCGTTCGCCGGGCGGAATATCGACGCTTCGCCTTCCTTGACCTCGGCCCAGTCCTTGCCGAGCGCATCGACGATGTTCGGCGTGTGCGTGATCAGGACCGTGTTGGTGCCCGGTTGTGGCGCCGTGCCGAGCATCTTGCGGACAGCCTCGGGATTGGTGGTGTTCTTGTCCGGCGATGCGGGCCCTTGTCATTGAGATTGCGCTGCGCGGCGATGTTGTCGAATTCGACGGGGTCGGCGTCGGCCTCGTCGCTGCGGGTGGCACCGTGCCGGATTATAAGCACCAGCCCGCCGGCCCGCAGGGCCTGCGCGAGCTCCTTGTCGTCGGCCATCGCCGTGCGCGGCGCGAACCCGCCAACCAATGCGGTCAGGCCGGCGGCAAACGCCAGCGCAGCAAATGTCCTGCCCGATCCCTTGAGCATCGCAGTCTTTCCTTTAGATCAGGAACACGCCCTTGCCGGTGGTCTGGGTGTCGAACAATTTGTAGGCCTCCTCGGCCTGCTCCAGCTTCCATTGGTGCGTGAACAGCTTTTCG